>JAVHQJ010000116.1:0-3438 GCA_036171075.1 Sideroxydans sp.
CGATCTATGCCTTGGAATCCTTGGAAGTGGTGTTGATTACTGCCGCCTTCGACCAGGATGTTTCCTTGGTCTTTATGGATGACGGCGTGTATCAATTGAAGAAAGGTCAGCAAACCAAAGGTATTGAGATTAAGAACTTCTCGCCGACCTATCGTGCGTTGGAAGGCTATGACATCGAAAAACTCTATGTCGAGAAAGAGTCTTTGGCGGTGCGTGGATTGACAGAAGATGATTTGCTGGTTGATGTCACGGTGCTGGGGCGTGAAGAAATGGGCGCATTGATGAACGAACAAGACGTTGTCTTGAGTTTCTAAAAGGGCAAATATGTTACATATCATCAATAAAGCCCCTCTATCGAACAACGCGCTGGAAAGTTGTTTGCGAGTCGCGGTTTCGGGGGATATTCTGCTAATCGAGGATGCGGTCTATGCCGCGACTTCGGGAAATGCTTTCGAGAGTAAGTTACGTGAGGCAATGGGACGCTTTAAGGTCTATGTTTTGCAACCGGATTTGGATGCAAGGGGTCTGGGTGACCGTCTCATCGAGGGTGTGACCAGTGTGGATCACGGTGGTTTTGTCGACCTGACCATCAGTAATAATAGTTGCCAATCTTGGCTGTAATTCAGTATCAATCTTTGGGAGAACTAGCATGGCAAGCATCGAAGTAGGCGGTAAATCATACGAGACAGATGAAGAAGGTTATTTAGTCAACCTGGCTGAATGGAACAAAGAGGTCGGCGAGTATCTGGCGCAAACTGAAAGCGTCGCACTGACTGATCAGCATTGGGAAGTCATTAACTTCCTGCGCGAGTATTTTGAGGAATATCAAATCGCTCCCGCAGTGCGCGTGCTGACCAAAGCCATTGGTAAAAAACTTGGCCCAGAGAAAGGTAACAGCGAGTATCTATATGGCTTGTTCCCTTATGGCCCAGGCAAGCAAGCGTGCAAGATCGCGGGTCTGCCTAAACCAACTGGTTGTGTATAAAAATAGGATGAAGGATATGAGATTGAGAATTGAGCTAATGCTCTGTCTCAATCTTGCTCCCCCCCTAAATTCCGCTTTCTAATTTATAGTTTCCGAATCCAAACAATGAGCGCTATTTTCGCGATTTTGTTTTACCTTGCGACGCTGTTGTTCGTCGTGGGTCTGCTTGCACGCATCAAGTTGTATGCGAGTACGCCCGCACCATTGAAGATACCTACCACACCTGCGCCGACGACACAGACTGGCGTGGTGTTGCGCATGACGCGCGAAGTGGTTTTCTTTGAGAGCCTGTTCAAGGCCAATCTGTGGATATGGAGTCTGGGCTGGTTGTTCCATGCCAGCTTGGCGTTGGTCACCCTGCGCCACCTACGTTATTTCACCGAGCCTGTCTGGGGCTGGGTCTCTTTCATACAACCGTTCGGCATCTATGCGGGCATCACTATGTTGCTTGGGCTGTGCGGTCTGTGGGTACGCCGTTTGTTAGTCGAGCGTATTCGCTACATTTCCACTCCATCCGATCATTTATGGTTGTTGTTGCTTATTGGAATTGCTGTTTCTGGGCTGTCCATGCAATTCGTGACGCATACCGATGTAGTCGCGGTGAAGTACTACTTTCTTGGGTTGATGCAATTTAACATCGCGTCACTGCCTGCGGACTTGCTTTTAATCGTGCATCTGTCTTTGGTTTTGATGCTCCTGGCCGTGTTTCCCTTCAGTAAACTGCTGCACGCGCCTGGGGTCTTTTTTTCGCCTACACGAAATCAGACAGACAATCCTCGCGAGAAGCGCCATTTGAGCGCTTGGGCGGCTAAGTTGGAATCGGAGAAAGACTGAGATGGCTGACATCACTGCACCAGCTTATCGAACTATTCCCATCATCCCCGCCCTGAAGCCGGATGCGATGGCGGGTAAGGGGCCATACCTTGCTAGCGACAAACTCAATGAAGCGCTTGGATTTCCGGGGCAATTGGTGGATGACTGGCATGACAAGACTATCGCGAAGATGGGTGACTTATTGTCGAAGTATCGTTCGCTTAGAGTTTATATGGACGCATGCGTCCACTGTGGAGCGTGCTCCGATAAATGCCATTATTTTATCGGCACGCAAGATCCCAAGAACATGCCAGTGGCGCGTCAAGATTTAATGCGCAGTGTGTATCGTCGTTATTTCACGTTGCCAGGGAAACTATTCCCTAAACTTGTTGGTGCGCGTGACCTCACGCGTGAAGTATTGGACGAGTGGTACAACTATTATCACCAGTGTTCTGAATGCCGCCGCTGCTCAGTGTTTTGCCCTTATGGGATTGACACCGCCGAAGTGACGATGGCTGCCCGCGAGATGCTAGATCACGTCGGTTACGGCATGAAATATTCCAACGAAATTATTGGTAAGGTACACAAGATTGGTAATAACTTGGGTCTGCCAGGTCCTGCATTGCGAGATACGCTGGAAGGCTTGGAAGAGGATGTGAAGGATGCCACGGGTATTGATGTGAAGTTTCCGTTGGATGTAAAGGGCGCGGAAGTTTTGCTCATCACGCCTTCTGCCGATTTCTTTGCGGAACCCCATATTGATAGCCTGATTGGTTACGCCAAAGTGTTCCATGCCACAGGAACGAGCTGGACTCTGTCCTCAATGTCTTCAGAAGCGGCCAACTTTGGTATGTTCATTGGCAACTACGATCAGTTGCGCAAGATTGCCTTGCGCATACGTCAAGCTGCCCTGGAGCTAGGTGTGAAGCGCATCGTGGTGGGTGAGTGTGGTCATGCATGGCGTGTCGCCTATAGTTTTTGGAACACCTTAAGTGGCGTGGGTGATGGCGCAGATGAGAACGACAAATTTGCACGAATGTTGCAGCAGCAACTTGATCATCGCTACAAACAGCCTATGCATATCTGCGAATTCACTTGGGATGCGATCCAGCGCAATGCACTGAAGTTTGACAAATCAAAGAATGATAAACACATCATCACTTTTCATGATTCGTGCAATGTGGCGCGCGGTTCACGCATGGGCGATTTACCCGGCGGACAGTTTGAGATACCGCGCAACATCATCAAAGAATGTGCCAATAATTTTGTCGAGATGGATTCAAGTACCACGCGTGAGCAGACCTTCTGTTGTGGCGGCGGGGGCGGCTTGTTAACCGATGATTTGCTCGATTTACGAGTCAAAGGCGCATTGCCGCGCATGGAGGTCTTGCAACAAGTGGTGGATGAACATGGCGTCAATTTCATGGCGACCATCTGCGCTATATGTAAGGCGCAGTTCACCAAGGTATTGCCCATTTATGGTTTTGATAGAAAGCTGGTCGGCGGTGTGCACCAGCTCGTCAGTAACGCGATCATTCTCGGCGAAGAGAAATAATTCACTGGAGGCAATATGTCTGAAACAACAGCAACCCCACAAAAAATCACATTCCGACGCTACAAAGATGGCGACAGTAAAGTGA
>JAVHQJ010000117.1:0-15798 GCA_036171075.1 Sideroxydans sp.
TCCGCTTCTCCGCTTTAGGAGACGTGGTGATGGTCGCTGCTACTGTTCAAACATTGCGGCAATATTTTCCCGACGCAAAAATTACGTGGATTACCAGCCCGCTGACCTTTTCTTTGTTGCAAGGAATGGACGGTGTGGAATTTGAAGTGGTGGAAAAGCCGCGTTCCTTTGCAGATTACCGCGCTTTCTATCAACGTTTCCGCGAGCGTAAATTCGATGTGATGTTGGCAATGCAAGCGAATTTGCGCATCAATCTGCTCTATCCCGCTTTGCATGCGCCCATTAAAATTGGTTTTGACCGCACTCGGGCGCGCGAGGGTCAGTGGCTATTTTGTAATCGACACATCACATTCCAAAACAATCATCTGGTCGATAGTTTTTTGTCTTTCGTGGAAACGCTGACAGGGAAGCCTGTGGAGGCGAATTGGGATTTGCCTGTTGGGAAAGAGGATATGAGGTGGGCAGAGCAAACACTGAACAACTTCAAAAGCACCCTCACCCCAACCCTCTCCCAGAAGGAGAGGGGGCAGATTCGGCTAATCGCGATACATCCATACGCCAGCAAAGCAGAGCGTAACTGGCTGCCTGAACGTTATGCCGAAGTGATTCAAAAAACTTCTGCCAACATTGTACTGACGGGCGGTAACTCGCCTGACGAATTGGTGCTGTGCGAACGACTCGCTGCCATCAACCCCGAGCGCACGCTGAATCTTTGCGGCAAAACATCGCCCAAACAACTCGCTGCCCTATTAGGCAATGTGGACGCACTCATTGCGCCCGACACTGGCGCGGTACATATCGCACGCGCTATGAATACGCCAGTCATCGGCCTCTACGCTGTCGCCTCCCCCAAGCTCACCGGCCCCTATCAACGCATGGAGTACTGCATCGACCGTTACCCGCAGGCCGTGCGTAAATTTCTACACACAGATTCCGCGCAGTTGCCGTGGAATACACGTGTCCACCATGCTGATGCGATGTCACTCATTCAAGTCGATGATGTGATGTTGCAACTGGTGCGTGTATTGGAGGGAGAGAAATGATGCGCTTATTCGATTCACGCTTAACCTACACGGCTTTGCTTTGGTTGTTGCTGCCTTATGTCTTCTTCCATCTTTGGTGGCGCGCACGCAAGCAACCCGAATATCTAGAACACATCGGCGAACGCTTTGGACGATACCTCGTTAAATCAGACAAGCCCGTCATCTGGTTGCATACCGTTTCGGTAGGCGAGACACGGGCTGCCGCCACATTGGTGCGCGGGCTGCGCAAAAAGTATCCACATCATCAAATTTTACTCACCCACACCACGCCAACAGGTCGCGCAGCGAGTGAGCAACTTTACGGTGATGAGGTGTTGCGCGTGTATTTGCCTTACGACTATCCCTTTGCCGTGCACCGATTCCTCGACCACTTCAAACCACAAATAGGGGTGCTACTGGAGACCGAGGTTTGGTTTAATCTCATCCATCAATGCCAAACCTCGCGCGTGCCTTTGCTGTTAATCAATGCGCGCTTATCTGAAAAATCAGCTGCGAAATATGCGCGCTTTCCACACCTTGTACATGAAGGGCTACACGGATTAAATCTCATTGCGGCACAAACCGATGCGGATGCACAACGATTAGCCAGTCTGTGCGGGCGCGCCGTCTCTACCATGGGCAACCTAAAATTCGACATTGAACCTCCGCCTGCCATGCTCGAACTCGGTACTCACTTACGCAAGCTATTTGGCTCGCGTCCTGTATTTCTCGCCGCTAGCACACGTGAGGGTGAAGAAAATTTATTGCTCAGCGCCCTGCAAAACATACAGGATAAAAACACGCTCACCGTTATCGTGCCGCGCCACCCGCAACGTTTTGATGATGTCGCAACACTGATCAATCAACACGGTTTTCGCATGCAACGCCGCAGCTTAAACGAAGCGATTGCGGCAGGTACACAGATTGTTTTGGGAGATAGCATGGGCGAGTTGTTCGCCTACTACGCCGCGTGTGACATCGCATTCATCGGTGGCAGTTTATTGCCCTTGGGTGGGCAAAATTTAATTGAGGCCTGTGCGCTAGGTAAGCCCGTGCTGATTGGGGCACACACTTTCAATTTTGCGCAAGCCACCGAGCTTGCTGTGGCCTGCGGCGCAGCTCTTCAATTTAATACGCCTGAACGACTGATTGATTCGCTCAATCGCTTAAACAACGACAGCGCGCTATCGCTCACGATGGGGCAGGCAGGATTGCATTTCGTCAATGAAAATCAAGGGGCAACCCTACACGCCATTCGACTTATGGACAGCGCGCTGCGCTCAAAGGCATAATCTCCAACCTATTTCTTATCCATACATACTCATTCCTATGAAAACACTTCTCATTACAGGCGGTGCTGGCTTCATCGGCTCCGCTGTCGTGCGTCAGCTCATCAACGATACTCAATACAAAGTCGTGAACGTCGACAAATTGACCTACGCAGGCAATCTGCAATCCTTGATTTCAGTTTCCACTCACCCACGCTACAAATTTGAGCAAGTAGATATCTGCGATGCGGCGGAAGTGGCGCGTGTATTTCGTGAACATCAACCTGATGCGGTCATGCACTTGGCTGCCGAGTCGCATGTGGATCGCTCTATCACTGGTCCTGCGGACTTCATTCAGACCAACATCGTCGGCACTTACACTTTGCTGGAAGCAGCGCGCGCGCACTGGAACAGCCTAGAAGGTGAGCGCAAAGCGAACTTCCGTTTTCATCACATTTCTACGGATGAGGTATATGGAAGTCTGGGAGATGAAGGTTTCTTCACTGAAGAGACTGCCTACGAACCTAACTCGCCTTATTCGGCCAGCAAAGCATCCAGTGACCACCTCGTGCGTGCGTGGCACCACACCTACGGCCTTCCCGTCGTCACCACCAACTGCTCCAACAACTACGGCCCGTATCACTTCCCCGAGAAACTTATCCCGCTGGTAATTTTGAATGCGGTGAACGGTAAGCCACTGCCTATCTATGGCAAGGGCGATAACATTCGCGATTGGCTGTATGTGGATGACCATGCGCGCGCACTGCGCACCGTGTTGGAGACAGGCAAGTTAGGCGAGACCTACAACATTGGCGGTTGGAATGAAAAAACTAACCTCGAAGTAGTGCAGGCTATCTGTGCTTTGTTGGATGAACTACATCCACAAGGCGCGCCACACGCCAAGCTCATCACTTACGTTGCTGACCGTGCAGGTCACGACAAACGTTACGCCATTGACGCCACCAAAATTGCCGCTGACCTTGGCTGGAAGCCACAAGAAACCTTCGAGACGGGGCTGCGTAAAACAGTGGCGTGGTATCTCACTAACACCGATTGGATCAAAGGTGTAACCAGTGGCGACTATCAAAAATGGGTACAACAAAATTACACTGAAAGGAGCACAGCATGAAAGGCATTATCCTAGCAGGCGGTTCAGGTACGCGGCTGTATCCAGTGACCCTGCCTGTCTCCAAGCAGCTTCTCCCCATCTACGACAAGCCCATGATTTACTACCCGCTTACCACGCTGATGCTGGCGGGGATTCGCGACATTCTGATCATCTCCACTCCACAAGACACGCCGCGCTTCGAGCAACTGTTAGGTGACGGAAAACAGTGGGGCATCAATCTCACTTATGCCGTTCAACCTTCACCCGATGGGCTGGCGCAAGCATTCATCATCGGTGAAAAGTTCATCGGCGATTCCAGCTGTGCTTTGGTGTTGGGCGACAACATTTTTTACGGCGCCGACCTTGAATCTAAACTCACTGCGGCCGCTAATAAAAATAATGGCGGCACGGTATTCGCTTACCGCGTGACGGATCCTGAACGTTATGGCGTAGTAGATTTTGATGCCCACGGTCATGCCTTGAGTATTGAAGAAAAACCCAAGCAACCCAAATCCAACTATGCGGTGACGGGACTTTATTTCTACGACAACTCGGTGGTGGAGATTGCCAAGACAATCAAACCTTCACATCGCGGTGAGTTGGAAATCACCACAGTGAATCAAATTTATTTAGAGCGCAAAAAACTGGATGTACAGGTGATGGGGCGCGGCAGCGCGTGGCTGGATACAGGCACACATGACTCTTTGCTGGAAGCCTCCCTATTCATCCAAACCTTGGAAAAACGCCAGGGTCTAAAAATTGCCTGCCCTGAAGAAATCGCCTATCGCCGAGGCTACATCAACAAAGATCAACTCGCCGAACTCGCCAAGCCGCTCGCCAAAAATGGCTACGGGCAATATCTGTTGGCCGTACTTCAGGAAGTTATCTGACTATGCAAAAAATCCCGACTTCAATTCCTGATTTATTCATTCTTGAACCCAAAGTATTTGGCGATGCGCGCGGATTTTTTTACGAAAGTTTTAACGCCAAGCGTTTTGCTGAACTGACGGGGGTCACCGCGCCTTTCGTACAAGATAATCACTCACGCTCTGCGCGCCACGTGTTACGCGGCCTGCATTATCAAATTCAACAAGCACAGGGCAAATTGGTACGCGCGCCAGTAGGCGAGGTATTAGATGTGGTGGTGGACATTCGCAAAAGTTCACCCACTTTTGGTCAGTCCGAGGCCGTGCTTTTAAGCGCTGAAAATAAACGCATGTTATGGATACCTGCTGGCTTTGCGCATGGCTTTGTGGTGTTAAGTGAGGTTGCTGAATTTCTTTACAAAACGACCGACTTTTATGCGCCCGAATATGAGCGCTCCATTTTATGGAACGATCCTGCGTTGCACATAGATTGGCAATTAAACGGTGCGACGCCATTGCTCGCCGCCAAAGATCAAGCCGCCAAGTTACTTAAAGATGCCGAGGTCTTCGCTTGAAAACAATTCTTGTTACAGGTGTAAATGGTCAGGTGGGATGGGAATTGCAACGCGCCCTTACCCCCCTTGGCAAGGTCATCGCGCTCACCCGTGAGCAACTTGATTTAAGCCAACCCGCAGCGATTCGCCAAGCGGTACGTGCGCACCAACCCGACATCATTCTCAATCCTGCGGCTTACACAGCCGTGGATAAGGCTGAAAGTGATGCTGAATTAGCGATGGCAGTGAATGGCATTGCACCCGGCGTTTTTGCCGAGGAAGCCAAAAAGCTGGGCGCGCTACTTATTCATTACTCCACAGATTATGTGTTTGATGGCACTCAATCGACACCTTACAAAGAGTCTGACTCAACCAATCCGCACAGCGTCTACGGCAAAACCAAATTGGCCGGTGAGCAAGCCATTCGTGCCATCGGCGGCAAATATCTCATTTTGCGTACTAGCTGGGTGTATGGCGTACACGGCGGCAATTTCGTTAAAACGATTTTGCGATTGGCCAAGGAGCGTAACGAATTACGTATTGTGGCTGATCAATTTGGCGCGCCCACTTCGGCGCACTTAATTGCACGGGTGACATTGCAAATTTTGCAGGGAAAAGCCATTGAAGCTGCGCAATCTGGGGTGTATCACTTGACTGCGAAAGGTCAAACTAACTGGCATCAGTATGCACAAGAAATTGTGCGCCTAGCCCAACAATACGATGCCACGCTTGCACAAAAATCGCTAACCATCCACCCCATTGCCACGCACGAATATCCTCTGCCTGCACCACGTCCGAGCAACTCGGTATTGGCAACAGAGAAAATTAAACAGGTGTTTGGGGCAGATTTACCCCTGTGGAATGAAGAACTGGCGCAGTGTATGCGCCAGTTGTATGCCTAACTAATCGCTCTCGTAAGTTGAGCACTCGCTTCAGCAATTTTTAATTAAGTTGTCATTCCTGCGAAAGCGGGAATCCAGCGCCTTTATTTAACTGGGTTTCCGCTTTCGCGGGAACGACGAAGCCGACTTAATCAAAGACTCTTTAATGTAACGCTTGATTGACGCGCACCAAATCTGCTTCTTCCAAGCTGCCTACCGCTGCTTTCAAGCGCAAATGGCTCATCAAATAATTGTATTGCGCTTGATATAAATCCCGACGGGTAGCAAACATTTGCTGCTGTGCATTGAGCACATCGAGGCTGGTACGCACCCCCACTTCTTGCCCTAATTTGCTTGCTTGCAACAAACTTTCGCTCGACTTCAAAGCTTGTTGCAATGCTTGCACTTGAGCGATGCCGCTGGCTACGCCCAAGTAGGCTTGACTGGTTTGCAGCTCCACATTACGGCGAGCATTTTCTAAATCTTGTTTTGCTTTCTCACGATTGGCAGCCGCTTCATTCCATTTGGACTGCGTTGCCCCGCCTTGAAACAAAGGCATATTGAGTTGAATACCCACCGAGGTGCTTTTCGTATCACCACAGCCCGTAAAGCTACATCCTGTGTTGTTGGAATAGTTACCCACCGCATCCAATGTGGGCAAGTGCCCCCCGCGATTTTTAGACACTTCCACATCGGCTACTTCATACGCAGCATTGGCCATTGCAATTTGGTAACTTCCTTGTTGCGCATCGGCTACCCACTTTTGCACACCCACAGGATCGGGTGATTCCAATTTGAATCCACTACCTAATGCATTCAAATTAAGCATTTCTGCATTGGTTAATTGCTGCAATGCGCGGCGTTTAATTTCCAAATTATTTTCCGCCGCAATCTCTTGCGCCACCACCAAATCAAAGCGTGCTTGCGCTTCGTAAGTATCGGTAATGGTGGCTGTACCCACTTCAAAATTACGCTTCGCTTGTTGCAACTGTTGTGCAATCGCAATTTTTTGTGCGGCGGTGAGTTGCAAAGTGTCCTGTGCCATCAACACATCAAAATAGGTCTGTGCACTGCGCAAAATAACGTCTTGCTCTGCCAACTTAAACTGCGCTTCAGAAAGCGTCACTTGCAAATCCGACTGCTGATACAGCGCCCAACTTTGTTCACGGAACAGCGGTTGCACCACACTTACGCCATAGCCGTGGCTATTAAATTTTTTCGCACCATAAGGGGCGGTTACATCGTTGTACGTGGTGTTGGCATTCAGGTTCACACTCGGCAGCAACAGTGCGCGCCCCTGCGTCAACTTCGTTTGTCCCGCCTGTTGTGAGGCGCGCGCCGCAGCAAAAACAGCATCCTGTCCCTGCGCCGCGTGATACACCTCGATCAAATCTGCCGCTTGTACTTGCACCTGAACGCCCAGCGCCAACAACACCCCAACTGCAATTTGTGAATACTTCATTTGATGTTCCTATATTAGAATTTGCTAATACTACACGGAGTCGGCGATACACTCAAGCAACGCTGATTCCATTCACTCAATCGAAAAGGTACGGCGGACGCTGTTAAATAAGCAACAGGCTCAAATCAGAATACAAAGCGTTTTGGCTGCGCCGCGTTTTGCAAGGGAGCCACAACAAACTCAAATAAGACTTGAGTTTCAAACTTATCCGCTGCCACCCGCGTAATGACTTGTCCATGCATGGCGGGGGCATCCCCCACTAGCGCAAATAAACGCCCGCCGACTTTGAGTTGGTTTTTATACGCATCAGGAATCAAAGGCACAGAGCCTGTCAGCACAATCGCGTCGTACTCGGCTTCGCCCCAATGATGCGCGGCATCGCCTACTTGCAAATTCACATTGCTGATTTGTTGGCTAGCCAAATTGCGTGCTGCCAATGCGCTCAATTCTGGCACGATTTCAACGCTAGTAACTTGCGCCGCCATTTTCGCCAGCAAGGCAGTCAAATAGCCACTACCCGTGCCCACTTCCAACACGCTATCGCTCGCTTGCAGGCTCAAAGCCTGCACCGCACGCGCTTCTAATTTAGGTTGCCACATCGACACCCCGTGACCCAAATTGATTTCTACTTCCATGAATGCAAGCGCTTTACTTTCGGCAGGTACAAACTGTTCGCGACGCACTGTTTTAAGCATCTCTAATACCCGCGCATCCAGTACATTCCATGGACGAATTTGTTGTTCAATCATGTTGAAGCGCAATTGTTCGATGTTCATTTTCTCTCCCCTGTGTGCTGCCTTGAATTATTTAAGACGCCCTATTCACGCCCATTCGCTATAGCTGGTGCAGTATAGCAACACGCCTATCTAGCCTCAACCATGCACGACCTGCGCCTGCTTGCCGCGCAATTTTCCAAGCATGCGCTTACCCCACTCAATCGTGTCATCCACATAGGTATAAACCACCGGAATCACAAGCAAGCTGAGGAATGTCGAGGTGATCAATCCGCCGATCACTACGATGGCCATCGGCGAGCGGAAACTGCCATCGCCCATGCCAATGTCCATGGCTACGGGCAACATGCCCGCACCCATGGCCAACGTCGTCATCACGATGGGGCGCACGCGCTTCTTACACGCATCCATCAAAGCTTCGGCGCGATTCATACCGCGATCGCGGCGTGACACGATGGCATATTCCACTAACAAGATGGAGTTCTTGGTGGCAATGCCCATGAGCATGATGATACCGATCATAGACGGCATCGAGATGGCGCTGCGTGTGACCCACAAGGCAAGGAACGCGCCTGGGATGGATAAGATCAGCGCCCACAAAATTGTCACTGGCTGCATGAAATCTTTGAACAACAACACCAACACGATGTACACGCACAGCACACCCGTGAACATGGCCAAACCAAAGCTAGCGAATAATTCCTGCATCGCCTCAGCATCACCGATAGGCGCGATGGAGATGCCTTCTGGCATGTTCTTCACGGATGGCAAAGCGAGCGCAGCCTCTTGCACCGCGCCCATCGGTTGCCCCGCCAATTCGATATCGAAGGTGATGTTGCGTTGGCGGTCATAACGGTCGATCTGCGCGGGGCCACTTTCGATACTCACCGTCGCCACATTGCCCAGCATCACCGGGCCGCGTGCGCCCTGCACCACCAAGCGCGACAATAATTCAATGTCTTGGCGCGCCGAGTCTTGCAACTTCACCACGATGGGCAGTTGGCGGTCAGCCAGGTTTAGCTTGGCCAACGATTGGTCGTAATCGCCTTTGGTCGCCACTCGAAGTGCTTCCGCAATCGCCGCCGAGGTCACCCCCAGATCAGCCGCTTTGGCAAAATCAGGGCGCACCACCACTTCGGGGCGCAAAATGCTAGAGTTTGACACCACGTTGCCGATGCCGGGAATGGTGCGCAACTCTTGCCCCACTTTGAGCGCTTGCTCGCTCAACAATTTGCCGTTCTCGCTGGTCAACACCAATTGATATTTGCCTGATGCAGAACCCAATCCAACCGCAAAGCGCACACCCGGCAACTCGCGCAAAGATTCACGCAGGTCATCCTCAATGATCTCTTTTCTGGGACGCGCGTCGCGCTCTTTCAATTGGATCGACAACGTCGCCTTACGTGCTTCGGCGGCACTCGTTGGCTCGAACGCATTACCCCCTGTTGCACCTGCGCCAATCGCGGTATAAACCAAAGTCACATAAGGATTGCGCATCACAATGGCGCGTGCCTGCTCGGCCATGGCATAGGTCTGCTCGAACTTGCTACCCGGCGGCAAGGTGATGGTGACTTGCGTTTGCGATTGATTGTCTTTGGGCTGGAAGGCGGAATCCAGGGTGCCTGCCAAGACGAATGAACCAAAGAAGAAGATCGCGGTTGCAGCCAAGGTAATCTTGCGATGATGTAAACACCATTGAGCTACCTTCATATAAACGTTAATCCAACTCGGCGTGGGATGTGCCACGCGCGGCTTTAAGAAATAGGCCGACATCATGGGCGTGAGCAAGCGCGCCACCACCAATGAGAACAATACCGCCACCGCCGCCGTCCATCCAAACTGCACAAAGAATTTGCCTGGGATGCCGCTCATAAACGCCGTCGGCAGGAATACCGCAACCAAGGTGAACGTTGTCGCGATCACCGCCATGCCAATCTCATCGGCTGCTTCCATCGCCGCTTGATAGGGTGATTTGCCCATTTCCAAATGGCGCATGATGTTCTCAATCTCGACAATAGCATCGTCCACCAACACCCCTACCACCAGCGACAGCGCCAACAAGGTCACCAAATTCAGCGTGAAGCCAAACAGATACATCAACACAAAAGTGGGAATGACCGCGAGTGGCAAGGCAGTCGCCGCGACAATGGTGGCGCGTGCATTACGCAAAAAGAAGATCACCACGATCACCGCCAAGATCGAGCCTTCTAAGATCATGTCGAGCGAGCCGCGATAGGTTTGATACACCGTGTCCACCATGGTGAATACTTTTTCCGTGGTGATCTCGGGATGCTCTTTCTTGTAACCCTCTAATGCTGCGGTCACGCCCGCCGCCACGGCCACATCACTCGCACCTATCGAGCGTGTGATTTCAAAACCCACTACTTCTTTGCCATTGTGTAAGGCAGCCGAGCGGCGCTCAGCGATAGAGTCACTTACATTCGCGACTTGATTGAGGCGCACGCGGCGGCCATCACGCAGGCTGATTTCCATTTCGCCCAATTGCTCTGCACTTTGCACAGTCGCCACGGTGCGTACTGATTGCTCAGCACCACCGATATCGGTACGTCCGCCAGGCGCTTCTTGTTGAATCTGTTTGAGCTGACTGGAAATTTCAGATGCAGTGAGATTGAGCGCAAGCATTTTTGTTGGGTCGAGCTCGACGCGGACTTGACGCGTCACCCCGCCCACTCGCGTGACCGCACCCACGCCTTTTACGCCTAGCAATAGCTTGGTGATGTTGTTGTCCACGAACCAAGACAACTCTTCTTCGCTCATTCGCGCTGCGGAAATTGTGTAGGTCAGAATGGGCTTGCCACTCAACTCAACCTTGTTGATAGTCGGATCCAACATCTCACGCGGCAAATCACCTCGGATACGTGAAATTGTCGAACGCACATCCTCCAGCGCATCGCGCGAATTGCGCTCCAATCGGAATTCCGCAGAAATGATGGCTGAGCCATCTTTCACTTGGGTGTAGATATGCTTTAGCCCCTGCGCGCTGGCCAAGGCGTTCTCTATCTTGCGCGCTACTTCCACTTCCATCTGATCAGGAGAAGCGCCTGGGATCGAGGCCGTCACCGTGATCATCGGCAAATCAATATCGGGGAACAGCTGAATCTTCATGGCTTTGAACGCCATGATGCCCATCAGGGTGAGTAAGGCGAATCCCAGAACAGCGGGGATGGGATTTTTAATCGACCATGACGAGACGTTCATTTGACCACCTGCACAACATCGCCTTCAGTCAAAAATGCGCCGCCACTTTCCACCACCAACTCATCCGCTTTCAAGCCCTGTTTAATTTCGATGCGGTCGCCCACGCGCTGACCAATCACCACCTCATGCTCATTCACACGGCTATCCGCACCCACATGCAACACATACGTTTTAGCGCCGCGCTGCATCACCGCCGATTGCGGCAACGAGGCCAAGCGCTTCTTGCCACCGCTGATGTCAAACGAACCGCGCGCATACGCCCCCGCAATCACGCCTTGGCTATTGGGCAAGCTCACCAATGCATAGCCATAGCGCGTCTGCGCATTCACCGCTGGCGAAATCGCGCGGATTGTGCCTTTGATAACGCGCCCTTCGCCCACCATCACCTCTGCGCTCATGCCTTTGCGCAACAACATCAGTTCTTCCGCCGTCAGGTCGGCCTTCCATTCCAAGCGACCTTTGCGAATCAGGCGAAACAGTTCCGCGCCAGGTTGCAGCATTGAACCCACATTCGCATTCGTCGCAGAAATGATGCCCGAATCAGGCGCAACAATGCGGCCTTGCGGCGCGTGTTCAGGGTCAGCCAACAAGGCACTGGCGAAATTATCCAGGGTCACCAACACTTGGTCTTGCTGCACGTAATCGCCAATACTCACCTTCACCTCGGCGATACGCAGCCCCGCAATTTGCGCGCTGATGATGGCTTCTTGCCACGGCAAAATACTGCCATTCGCCGCCAGCGAACGCCCCCATTTGTCGTCGCGCAACGACGTGGTACGCACAGTCAAAGCAGGACGACTCGTTGCGGGCGCAACAGGAGTAACAGCGGGTTCAACTGCGGCACTCGGCTTTGAGCATCCCGCCACCCCAGCCGCGATTGCCAATACTGCAATCATGCCGCCGCCCACCATCCAATTTTTCTTATTCATACTCGTCATCGCTTTCATGTGTTAATCACGTCTGTTCACTATTCAAATTGCGTCATACCGGCCCGACCGAAGGTCTGGTATGACGGCCTAATAAATTATTTCTTCGCCGCGCGCCGCACACGCTCCGCTTCAATCAGCGCCGTTGCGTACGCCACCAAACGATTCACCATCGTTTCCCTAGCTTTCTTACCCTTCACCAACTGCGGCGC
The DNA here is from genome assembly GCA_036171075.1 of Sideroxydans sp. GTDB lineage: Bacteria > Pseudomonadota > Gammaproteobacteria > Burkholderiales > Gallionellaceae > Sideroxyarcus. Next base: position 12,253 of record JAVHQJ010000117.1, read on the forward strand.
AAATTCCTCCACTGCACTGCGTCCGCCATGAAAATAGATCGTCGCCAAACCCGCCAAGCAAAAGGTCAGCCTATCCACTTCTATATCCGGCCTTTTCAAATTGAATTCACGGCATAAAAATGCTTGCATCTGTTGATGATTAGGCTGAAATGACTTAATCAACGCATCGCCCAACACGCCACTCGGCTCGGCTTCTTCGCGTGAATGCAAACGTAAGAACAATTGCAACATGGGGTCATCTTCCGCATCCACTGGGAATAGCCAGTTGTAAAAGGATGCCAGTGCATCGTGTAGCGTTGTCTGTGCAACATCTAGCGTGGCAAAACTGTTGCACTCGTTAAGAAAGGGCAGACGAAACACCTCGCGGTACAGCTCTGCCTTGTCACCAAAATGGTAATGGATAGAAGCGAGGTTCACCTCCGCACGACGGCAAATCTCACGCGTCGTCGCCGCGTGATACCCCACTTCGGCGAACACCTCGGTGGCTGCCTGCAACACGCGCCAACGCGTCTCTTCCTGCGAAGTGGGCTGATGCCCTAATAGACGTCGCGCCATCTCCATCAAAGGGCAACATAGACTTTCTTTTGCGATCACGGCTGTTAAAAAATTTGCGAAGGAGGCGCACGATATTTCAAGCGCTTGATTAAGTCAAGCGACTGAAATTAGCCAAGCCATTCTGATTCACCAAAATAACAAATGCCCGCACAAGGCGGGCACCCAAAAGCGAAAAAATACGGCTAACTATTCACCAAACGGATTAACAAACGGATTAAATATCGGCACATTGAACCGTGCAAAATCGCCCACATTTCGGGTAACCACCGTCAAATGATGCACCCGAGCGCAAGCCGCAATCATGGCATCCTCATACACCGTGTCTGATTGTCGATGCATCAATTTCGCCCACACTCGAAACGTCAGCGCATCCATCGTCAGCACATTGTACGTTGCCGCAATTTGATCCGCCCACGCCTCAATCTCACCTGCTTTCACAGCGTCTTGTTCGCGCGTCAGCTCAATGCCAGTTTGTATCTCGCCCAGCGTGACCGCGCTAATGTGAATATCCTCATCGGCGACCGATTCCAACCAAGCCACCACCGCTCCGTGAGGTTTAACCCTGCGCAGCTCTGAAACCACATTAGTGTCAAGAAGATACATGCCATTACCCTAAAAACAGCAGTTGGACTATGAAGAACCCTTCGATACGCTCGCTACGCGTGCTACTCAGGGCGAACGGTGTCTCACCTAATAGGTATCCGTTCCGTTCGTGCTGAGTAGCGCGGTTTTATGCGCGTATCGAAGCATGGGCAGAAAGCCAACTGCCGTTTCTGGGATTACCCAACGATTGCCGAACGGCGTTTCGCAGCCCCACGTGGCGGCAATTCCAAATCAACCCGCCCGACATCAGAAAGCAACAATGATTTAAGCGAAGGCCGCGCCGCATTATTCAAACGCTGCCACTCTGAAATATGGATCAGCACAGCGGTTTCCGCACCACGCCGCGTCACCAGCTGCGGCCCCTCATTCACACAGGCTTCCAGCAACTCACTGAAACGTGACTTTGCATCTTGTACAGGCCATGTATTCATGATTACCTCTCTTCATTAAACTAGTCAGATAACCAGTCTATTGCAACAAAGTTAGATAAGCAACGCCCGTAAAGCATCCCAAAAAAATGCCCGCACAAGGCGGGCATCTTAAAAGTGAAGCAAGTGAGACTACATCAAGGCAGAGTGGGGACAGCTGCGCCCATTCCTGCAACACCTGCCACTGCTCTTGCAGCAGCAATCATCGCGTCAAACGCAACACGGTTAGTCATGAGGTTGCTACCGCTGTTTTGTGAAACACCTTGCGGTTGAAACCAACCCTGAACAACCCCCTTGGTTGGGATGAAGGCAATAATCTCATTGCTGCACCCATTGCAATTCCCTTGTTGCAGCAACAACACCTGCGGTGCTGCCGCATTGCCCGTGGCTTTAGTCGATAGCGTTACTTGAGGTCCAGAAGCCGATACCGCAGTAATATTTGCAGCAGTACATACGCCAGCCAGTGACCTCTGCGTGTAGTTAGGGCCTACCGCTGCACCAACAATGGGTACATAAACAGCAGTAAAATTCCCTTGAGTGGTTATACAAAAACTATCTCCTAGTGCCGGCAAAGCCGTCAGCGCTACGCCGTTTATATCGGTTGCCGCGCTGTTGCCTTGGCTTATATCAACCGAATACTGGTCGTTATTTTGTATCTGATTGGAGAATCTGAAGCCTGTCGCACCAGTGGGATACGTTGCCGTGCCATAAGGTGCATTTGTGCACAACGTATTAACGCCCATGCCGTTAAAGGTATAACACCCCTCGACAGGCTGCCCACCCAAGTTCAGTTCCGTGAGCTGCATCGAAAATGAACTTCCCATTGAGCTTCCGTCAGCCAATAAATTGGTTACCGTGAGTGAGCCGTCGGCAGCAACGCTGAGGTTCATCGGCGTAACTGACGTATCCACCCATCCGCCTGGCGAGGTCGGTGTTAAATCCCAAACAGTACCTGGCGCCTGCAAAGTTGAAAGCGACCATGTTGCGCCATTGTTGAATTGATAATTCACATCGCTTGGGGTGTATCCCCCCACCGCTGCGGGCGTAAATACCTTTTTATTCACGCGCCCCCATTGCAGCATTGTTCCCGCCGCCGCGTTGAGTTGAAAGTTAGCCTCGTAGACTCCTGTTGTGGTGCCCATCGCTATAGAATGATTGGCGGCAACAGCACCCGTTGCAACGGGAGGGGGGACAGGTGTGGGTGTTGTCCCCCCCACTGGGGTTAGAGGAAAGCCTAGATTGGTTGCATGATCTCCCCAAGTCGCGTTACCTCCCCCTGTTTGATAACCCGTTGCGGAAACACTCACAGTGTAAGGGGTGCAGCAATAATTAGCGGGGGCAGCGGTGACCAGACTAAAGTAACCATTTGCATCAGTCACAGCAGTTTGTGTCGCAATCGACAAAGAAATGATTGCTCCTTGAATGGGCACTGAAGAGCCGGCCACATAAACATGCCCACTCATCGTAACAGGCCCACCAGCGTTGCCGCCATTCGTGCTACCACATGCAGCAATCACACCGGTGACTGAAACCGTGCCCGCCGCATCAAATGTAATGACCCATGAATTGGGGCTAAACGGTTCAGGAACACTCGCCCATGTTCCTAAAATACTTCCTGCTACGCCCGTCGCACGTTGCCAAACCATATTGTTAACCCCTTGCGTTCCCCATGGCATGCGGGTTGCTGTAATGGGGCCTGCGGGTTGAGTTGTTGTGCCTAAAGTGGGGCCGTTACATAGGAAATTCGAACTTGTCCAATTCAACGTCAGCATGCCCGTTGTTGCATTAAAAACGTAAGTACCACTTGCTGCATTGGTGGGCAGCGTTGCTAAAGTTGTGCCTGAGGCTGTACCCGCTGTTGTAGCGGTCGTAGTTGCCGCTGCAATCGTGGTTGCATTGCCAGTTGCCACGGCGACGGCTAGCGGCGCTACTTGGGCTTGCACGGTGTTAGCAATTTGCG
>JAVHQJ010000118.1:0-3416 GCA_036171075.1 Sideroxydans sp.
AACGTCCATAACTCGCGGTTCGCGGCGGCGGGGGTCATTGCGGAGCGGTCACGCGACAACTCGTCCACTGCGACAGCAATGGCCTCAGGCGGCATCAATGGGTTGATTCTGGAAAGTGCGGCACGCAACCGAAATGCCAAAATGACATCTGATCGCGTTTCTCTTCCTAAGGTGGAATTACTACCAACAATCTCGTCTGTGCCAGTGGCGATTTGCCAGCCAAGCTCGGCAAACAAAGAAATCGCGGGTTGTTCGACAAGTTGATCTTCTGAATAAAGACTGCTCATCTCGCATTACCGAACCGACCGAAACTAACTCGATTTGTTACTGATCGCACCGTCCAGTAACGGCTGAAAATCCGGCGAACTCATAGGCCGATAGTCAGGCTGACACTTGCCCTCGAATTCAATCAGAACACGCTGATTGTAAGGTGCAGGCTCTGGATTCATCTTCACCACACGCGCCGAAATATCCCGAGGATTTTTCAATGCCTGCAACAAATCCTCCACCAGATAACGGGGTGTCCATCCAATCATGTGATAGTCATTGCTGGTTTCCAGCTGAATAGCCGCACCGGATGCCGGATTATTCAATTCAACTGCAACTTGAAGCGAGTCGCCTTCTTTCATCGCAAGCAATCTGTTTTGCGCTGCCTGGTTCACATGCTTCCAGCCATGCAGAAAAAAACGGCACACGAAACTGCCATCTCTGCGCGGCAGAATTTGCGGGAAGACCTCAAGATTATCTGTCTGACGGCGACCTTCACTGATTGCCAGAATATCCAGCGGGTCTACGTGTTTTGGATCGAGTGCCAAACGCTCCACATATTCCGCATAATCACCACGGCGTGGACTTAGCACACGATTTTGGAACAACGGAAAAAGCTCGGAAGACTCGTAAACCTTATCAAGTTTCGGGAATGCATCAAGAAAGCCAAAGCCCGCTGCCCTTTGCGCGGACTCTGCACCTTTGGTGTACATGAAACGGTAGTAATGATCTTCCGGCGAAGCCTCCAACCTGCCAACCGGAAACCAGCCACGGCTCGGCGGAACGCCACCCGGTAGGCCTTGTGTTGCTTGCCAAGCCAAAAACAACGTTCTCATTTTCTCTGAATGCCTTTAAGTTTAGTCAGCGTAAGTGCAAGCAATGCTATTACAAATAGCTTCGACTCTATCGCCATCATGGAATCAGGAACACGATCCACGATACGTTCAAGTTCCTGTTGCTCGATTTTATCCAGAACATCTTGCCAGTAGGTAAAGTACTCGGGCCAGTCGAGCATGGCCTTTTCCGCGATTGTATAGGGATTCTCGCCCTTTGCGGAATTTCCCTCCAGATAAATACCGCCATGCGCCCCATGCATATAGTGCTCGACCCTCCCGCTTTCCTTCAGCCAGAGCGCAAGTTTTTCGGGCGGCTCATTGCGCGCCAAACTTGATGCGTGATCGAAGCTGGGCGCGATTTCATAAGCCACCGTATGGTCGGGATTGACGGTGCGTAACACCCCCCAGTTCTCATGATGCCGATCCGTGTTCAGAATAAGCGCATCCAATACCAGATAACCCGCAAGCTGGCGCATGGAGGCAACTCGCTCGCGCGGTGACGGAAAAAGCGACTCAACCACCTTGAGAATATTGTTGAGCGTGTGATCACTCTGCTTGTTCTTCTTGGTTCTATCATAGCCGGTCACATAACCGGCCAACAACGCATTGCCATGTTCCAATTCGACACTTACCCCGGCGCGGGAAAATTGCATGAAACGCTGACTCAGTGAGCCAGGATGCCCATCCAACATAGCCAACTCCACCCGTGCATGTGGAACACCCATCAACGCCGCAATCTCAGCCGCAATTTTCTCCGCCCAATGTTCCCCTGTCACATTTCCAGCGCTCATGCGCGAATACTTGAATAGCCACGGATTACTATCGCCCGGCAGTTGCATCCAGTACTTATCCTTGCTGCCCATCTGCTCATCGCCCAGCAGCCAGCTCGTTTGCAGCTCGATAACAGGATAGGTGTCGTCAGCCATTACCATCAATTCAGCTCTTATATCGCAGTCAGGCTGACCTGCCCCGACAACAAACGCGGCAGCAGCAGGTCGCGGGTGCGGCGGAGATTGGCGGTTTGAAAAATGAGCGCCTGCATTTGCTGAATGGCTGGTTCCATTACTGCCGAGAATTGACGTGCAATTGCCAAGGCCGGAATGGCGACCGGATACTCTTCCAGCACGCTCCAATTTGCGCGCGGCATCTTCGATCCATTCGAGGTGGCGGTCGCGTGAGCCACAAACTCGTCGCTTGAAACGCAGCCCACAACGATGGTGTAATGCTCTGGTTGTCGTGCGCGAATAACGATGGTATCGGCAGAGCACAAGCCATCGAATGGCGCGATGCTGACTTTGTGGAAATAAGGCCGAATCTTTCCAAAAAGGACTTCGCCTTTCTTGAATGCTAATTTGTTCGAGCCAAGCTCAGATGCCGTTTCCCATGAATCGAGTGCGAGCGAGCGGCGCGGAATGTGTTCGAGGCCGACGTAGGGCTGCGGTTCGTCAAGTTTGCCTTTGGGAATATTGCGGCGCATGTCTTCGGCGATGTCGCCGAGCTTCTTCACCTCCCACCCCTGCGGTATCTGCCCGAGCGGGGAATCAACGAGTTTCACTCGACCCTCACCCCGTCCCTCTCCCAAAGGGAGAGGGGGTGGGAGAGGGTGGCGCGCAGCGTCGGGTGAGGGTTCGTTTTCGGTTGGAAACCGAAAACGAATGAACCATTCGCGGTAGAGGCTGCGCGCCATGTCTTCCAGGATGCGGATGCGCCGCTGGTTGTTTTCAATCAGCTCGTCGTAGGCGGAGAGGATGCCTGCGATGCGGTGTTGCTCATCAAGCGATGGAACTTCAATCGCCGTTTCGTTAAGTATTGTGAGCGTCAAAAACTTAGTCGCTGCACCTGTTGAAAAGCTGCGCAACTCTGAAAGTTTTGGCCGTAAAGCATAGTAAAGAAATTTTGTTGTTAGCCGTTCAGAGTCACGGGGTTTAATAACATAGGTACGCTGATAGGCATCGAATTTTCCCTTAAAGTATTTCAGCGGGAAAATGCCGTTGGCATTGTTTCCGCCAAGCAGCACACACTCTGTATCGAAGCTGTAAGTATTCGTCCGAAAAGTATCCTGCGAGCAAGTGAAAAATGGATAGTCACCGTCTGGCACAGCGGCATTTGAGTCAAGCTTGCCGGTCTTGAAGGAAACCAACTCGCCAAGCTTCGCTGTTCGCCACTCGCTCGCCATCATCATGCCTCCAAAATTTCAGCCACATTTTGAGCAATGGTCTGCTCCAGTTCGCGCGCTTGGACATTCAGCAAGATTTTCATCATTCTGTTACCCGCCCCACCCAATAAGCCGGACGGCGGCGCTGGTGCGCAACG
>JAVHQJ010000119.1:0-3381 GCA_036171075.1 Sideroxydans sp.
TCTGAAAATTTATGAATAACCGCTTCCGAGCGCACAGCAGCCATATAATCGATGCGATCTGTCAGGCAGGTATCGAGACCCGACCATGACGATGGGCAGGTATCGGGCAGGCAATTCAGGTTATTTATGTACTCCGGTCAAGGCAGGTTCGCACGATACGCCAACTAATCGCTGTTTTGCTCAAGTACCCGATAGACCTCGTCGCTGGAATAGCATTCAAACGGTACAACGATTTTTCTGTCAGTGTCACAGGTGGACAACATCACGCCGCCCCAGCGATCACTGGCATCAAGTGCGGCTGCAATCCATTGCAATCCCGCACTGCCGCATTCGAGATGTCGCGCATCACGAATTCCGTTGTAGCGCGGCGGCATCAGCCATTGTCCCGTGCGGTCTATCATGCCAAACCACTCATCATTACCGACAGGCGCGGATACGCAGGCATGCCCTACTTCCGAAAATGGCCATACCCGACAAAAAGCGGGCGCAATCGCCCAGTTGCCGTCGCGCCCGATGTAGCCCCACAAACCATCCAACTTGACCGCAGCCAGCCCCTGACTGAATACATTGCCGACCTCATCGAACTGAGGCTGTATCACCCAGCTCCCGCCAGTATCAATAAAACCGTAGTGCCTGTCGGGATACTTGCCAGTCTGAACCGCAGCCAGCCCCTCGTGGAAGGGATAAGCATCCTCAAATTGACAGGCGATCACCACCTCACCCTGATGATTGATATATCCCCACTGATGGTCAGCGGCACGTACTTCAGCCAGCCCTTCCGAAAAGGGGAAAGCCATATCAAATCGGGGTGGAATTACCCATGCGCCGGTGAAATCAATAAATCCAGAACGCGTGCTGCCATCTTCCTGTTTCACTTCTGCGACAATTAAACCCTCACTGGGGCGAGACAGCCTGATAAAGTCAAACCCGGTCAGGCGACGACCATCGCGATCAGCTAGTGCAAACAAATCTACCCAGCTATCGGGATGTCGCAAAATCAGTGAATCGGCAGGCAACGAATTGCTTTCATGCAGCCAGTAAGGCTCGACCTGAAATCCCGCCACGCATACACCTCCGGCATTGATGTAACCGCACTGTCCATCGCGGGTGACGCGAAAAGACTTGTCGGGGCCGGATTCCAGGCTATCCCAGGCAGGCGTAACAACCTCACGCCCCTGCCGGTCTATCACGCCCCAGCCCTGTTCGGTGCGCACGTATGCGGAATCACCATCGCCACGGTAGAAAGACAGCGCGCCCAATTCGAGGTATTGCGGTTCGATTTTCCAGTGCGCGCTGCGGTCAATAAACCCCCAGCGTCCATTGAGTTTGGCGGCGGCCAGATCGCCGTAAAAATAATCCACCTCCTCGTAGTGTGGCGGCACGATGACCGCGCCTGTGTAATCGAATAATCCAGCACCGGAAGCTATCCTGAAGCCACCTGTCTGTTCGCGCATTTCATACATCGGGCCCCCGAGCGCATTTTCATCCTCAAACAAGACGATGTTTTTCCCGCTGACATCCAGCCAGGCTTTCCTTCCAACTTGCCAGCTTTTTAATTCAACCAGCGTTCCGGGACAATCTGGCAGTGCGAGCAGCTCCCGTTTTATGGCACTGACCAAGCGTGGCAGCGCCTTGCGATCCTCAATCACCGACTCAAACCTGACGGTGGCAACAAACACTTTCCATGTGTAGTAATTCGCTAGTTGCGGGCTCGCGGCAACGGCGGCTTCAGCCTCCTCCCGGGTCAGATACAGACCATCCACGTCGTCAGGACTACTATCCAGTTTGTCTCGCTCGCAGTGCAGATACACGCAAAAGTTGGCCCAGCGTTCATCGCTCACCGCCTCCAGCCAGGATGAACCCGCTATCCGCATCAGGCCAATGCCACAAAGGGCTGAGCGCAGTTCCTCTGGCGTTGCCAGTTGTTCATGTTCAGTTGACCGCTGATGCCGGGTGACGATTTGAATTGGTTCAGGCGCTGGCGCTGAAGGGTTTGATGCCGTAGAAGGTGCGACCGTCGCTACATGCCGAGGCTCGACTTGCGGCGGCGCTAAAAACAGTAACCACCAGGCGCATCCTGCCAGCATCCCGCCAGCGCTGACCACCATCAACACGCCCGAAACCGGTCCGCTCTGAAACGCAAACCAGATGCCCGCGACCAGCAGTGCCACACCAAGCAACCCCAGAAAAGATAAGAAGCCTTTCCAAAAAAAGCGCTTTATTTTTGACATGTTGATTTTACTGGAGCGCAGCACAATAGGACGTCCATTCAGAAGCTGCTGCAACTCTTGCGTAATGTTGTCTGTATCGCAGCAAGGCCGTTAACTGGGCTGAGCCTGCCAGTTCTTTGCCATGCAGCACGATTTCGGCAGGAGAAGAAGTTTGCGCTTCACTCAAACAAGCCTGCTCGGGGTGAACAAAAATTCTGATGTTGTCAGGTTCAATATTTACGAACTGCGTCTCCTTTTCTTTCTTTTCTCCCCAGCGGTGGAGTAACACGAGTGAGCGCGGAGTTTGCTTGGCCCGAAAAACGACATGAGGCCTGATTTCTTCAATTTGCGGCCACGCGATGATATTGGAGCCGTTTTGAATACCGCAGCTATTCACCTGCCACACCGGGTCACCTCTGCGGCGTGAAGATATTTCATTCCATTCCAGAGTGATGGGCAGGACACCCATTACCGTGATAAAAGTGATGAATATCACAAGGTATGCCCACCACAGCGGTGTTGCTGTCTCGCCCTGCCAGATAAGGCGGTAACCTGCCCATAACACAGGCGAGAGCAACACTGGAAACATCACCATCCAAGCCCGACTCTCCTGCTTTTTGTAAAAAAACTTCCAAGTTGTCGGGCCTCTGTCCGCACCCGAATAGTCGAAAATATTAACTACCGAGTCTCGATCAAACGGCGTTAAGGCAGCCAATGCCTGATGATGCCAGTGACCGTGTTTTTTACTGCCTGCATTGCTCAAAACGTCAGGCGAGGTCGCTGCCAACCATCCGGCACGCGCATTTTGTTCGTCAGTGGGGCCGTATCGCTGACGGAACCTTGCGTATGCGATAGCACCAATAAAGAAAATCCAAAAACCTGCGCAGATCGTCGAAAACAGAAAGATCGGCCCATCACCCAAACGCTCACCAAGTGATGGATAGTGATGTACATCCAGATCCATAATTTTCAGTAGACGATATTCGTCTTGAGTCAGTTCTTGAGCCATTACATTGACGGCAACGAATAAGTAACCGAAGAAAAACAGTATGCGTTTCATATTGGATGTAAGCGACTTCATATCAGCGACCAATGTTGTGGAACCACTTATTTATTCCCATGCGGGCGCGACGGACACGAGCCGGCCCCTCACTACCCTGTCCAGTGCAGC
>JAVHQJ010000120.1:0-3371 GCA_036171075.1 Sideroxydans sp.
GGCGCGCGGTGTAGCCGACGTTCTCCAAATCGTTGTGCTTGCCCCCCGCACGCACACATTTTTGCGAAGAAGTCGCGCGCGTATAAGGACGCTTATCAAAACCGAGGAACACATCTTTGAACTGATTCATGCCCGCGTTGGTGAAGAGCAACGTGGGGTCTTCATGCGGAACAAGCGAGCTGGACGCGACGACCGTGTGGCCTTTAGAGGCGAAATAATCGAGGAATTTCTGGCGGATTTCACTGCTTTTCATTGCGGCACCTTGGTGTCAATTGCATCGTTAAACAAGGCGCGCATCATACCATTGGCAGGCTATTCAGCCTATCGCGTCCTCATCCCCTTCCTCCATTGCGGAGGATAACTTCAACAGCTTGAGAATCGTATCAATCGAGAATCCACGCGACTGCAAAAAGCGCATCTGCTTGGCTTTTTCTTTGGCATCTTGCGGAAGTGTGCCGAACTTTCGTTGCCACACATCACGTGCGGCTTCGAGTTCGCTTTCTTTCAAGGCGGGTAGCTCTGCATCAATCAGCTCATCAGAAATACCGCGTTGGCGTAGTTCGTGGGTGATACGTTGCGTGCCGAAACGTTTGCGTTTGGCGTGGACTAATTGAGTGGTAGCACGAGCATCGGACAGCCAACCGCGCGCCGTTAAGTCGTCCAGAAGCGCATCCAAATCAATGGATGGGGCTTGTGCAAAATCTTCATCAAGAATCAGGTAGGGAAGTAACTTTGTGCGCAGTTCAGCGCGGCTGTATTCGCGGCGTGCCAAGTATTGCAAAGCACGACCGCGAAGACTGATTTCAGGCTTTTTCCTCATCGGCTAGTCGCCTGCCGCATTTACTCGGCGGCTTTTGCTTCTGCTTTCGAGGCTTTGCTGCTGGCTTTGACTTTGGGTTTTTCAGCGGCGGCTTCTAACAAGGTGATCCCTAAAGCACCGCGCACCTTATTTTCAATTTCAAAGGCAACTTCAGGATGCTCGCGCAGATATTCACGCGCGTTGTCCTTGCCCTGACCAATCTTCTCGCCTTTGTAGGCGTACCACGCACCCGATTTTTCAACCAGTTTGTGTTGCACGCCCAGCTCGATGATTTCGCCTTCGCGAGAGATACCTTCGCCATACAAGATGTCAAACAAGGCTTCGCGGAAAGGCGGTGCGACTTTGTTCTTCACAATTTTCACGCGCGTCTCATTGCCGATGACTTCATCCCCTTTCTTAATCGCGCCGATGCGGCGGATGTCCAAACGCACGGACGCATAGAACTTAAGTGCATTACCGCCCGTGGTGGTTTCTGGGTTGCCGAACATCACGCCAATCTTCATGCGAATTTGGTTGATGAAGATGACCATGGTGTTGGAACGATTGATGTTCGCGGTAAGCTTGCGCAAGGCTTGCGACATCAGACGGGCATGTAAGCCCATTTGTGCGTCGCCCATCTCGCCTTCGATTTCAGCCTTGGGTGTGAGCGCAGCAACCGAGTCCACCACCACAATATCCACCGAACCAGAGCGCACCAACATATCCACGATTTCTAGCGCCTGCTCGCCGTTGTCGGGTTGAGAAATAAGCAGGTCATCTACTTTTACGCCCAGCTTTTGTGCGTACTGTGGGTCGAGCGCGTGTTCTGCATCAATGAAAGCCGCTGTGCCGCCCAGCTTTTGCATTTCCGCGATGACTTGCAGCGTGAGCGTTGTTTTGCCGGATGATTCAGGGCCGTAAATTTCGATGACACGCCCACGGGGCAAGCCGCCCACGCCCAACGCGATGTCTAATCCCAATGAGCCAGTGGACACTACCTCTACGTCTTTAATGGCCTCACCTTCAGCCAAGCGCATGATAGAACCCTTGCCGAATTGCTTTTCGATTTGGCTTAATGCGGCTGCGAGCGCCTTACTTTTGTTCTCATCCATTTTTATCTCCTAGAAAATTGATGGGCGGATTGTGGCACACCCTTTTTGAGTTGTACAGAACGTTCGTTCTTTTATTTTTCAAGCCGAGGCAGATTGGCGTTTAAGGACTTCGAGTATGCCTTGCAAGGCGATGGAAATTGACTGTTCACGCACCGCAGCGCGGTTTCCAGCCAACAAATGACGCTGCGCAATCACCTCTCCATCGCGTAGCGCCCATGCGAACCACACCGTACCCACTGGCTTGTCGGCTGTGCCACCGCCCGGCCCTGCGATACCGCTGACCGCGACGGCGATGTGCGCATGGCTGTGTGCCAACGCGCCCATCACCATCTCACGCACCGTCATTTCGGAGACCGCACCATGACTATCCAGTGTGCTTTGACGCACGCCTAACATCTCGACTTTTGCCTGATTGGCATAGGTAACAAAGCCGCGCTCGAACCATGCCGAACTGCCCGCAATATCGGTCACGGCTTGCGCCACCCCGCCCCCCGTGCATGACTCCGCCGTTGCCAGCATCATGCCGTGGGCTTTGAGTGCTTCACCAACTTGCATGGAAAAAATTTCCATTTTTCTGATTCCAAAAATTGACCATTCAAAATAATGCGCCCCGTGAAGTTTGTGGGAGCACGATTTATCGGGCGATTGTTTTTATTGAAAGAGCCATCGCCCGATAAATCGGGTTCCCTCATAAGTGGCGAGAGTATGAGTGACGTGAGTTTGCAAACCCCACCATTAGGAACATTGCAGTGCTGGGGTTCGCAAGCTCACCACCCGCCTACAACGCAGCGAATGTCCTTAAGCCAAGCCGCGCGCCAAATCGTTCTGAATATCCACCACCGCTTCCAGCCCCACCGCAATGCGAATCAAGCCATCGTTGATACCTGCGGCAGCACGTGCTTCTGGCGTGATGCGCGCGTGAGTGGTGGTCGCGGGATGCGTGATGGTGGTCTTGGTATCGCCCAAGTTCGCGGTGATGGAAAGCATCTTGGTGTTATCAATCACCTTCCACGCTGCCGCCTTGCCGCCCTTCACTTCAAACGCCACGATGCCACCGCCCGTCTTTTGTTGCTTCATTGCGAGCGCGTGTTGCGGATGCGAGGGCAAACCGGGATAGAACACACGCGACACATTCGGCTGCTTCTCCAACCATTGCGCCAACTCCAAGGCATTCGCGCTGTGCGCATCCATGCGCAACTTGAGCGTCTCCAACCCTTTCAAGAACACCCATGCGTTAAACGCGCTCATGGTCGGCCCCGTGGTACGCAAGAAACCATACACGGGCTCCATCAGTTTCTTGCTGCCCAACACCGCACCGCCCAACACGCGGCCTTGGCCGTCGATATATTTGGTGGCGGAGTGAATGACGATGTCCGCGCCCAATTCCAGAGGACGTTGCAAGATGGGCGTACAGAAACAGTTGTCCACGGCCAGCAATGCGCCACAACCTTTCGCTACCG
>JAVHQJ010000121.1:0-3361 GCA_036171075.1 Sideroxydans sp.
CGGGCAACCGGCAGTTTGTCGTTACGGTCGATCATCGCTTTGCGCTCAGCAATCCCGCCTTGGTGAGCGCGCTTTCTAAAAAATCGTTCTCCAGCGTCAGCTCCCCGATCTTGGCATGTAGCACCTTGAGGTCGGGCTCGACCGTTTTCTTCTTCGGTCCGCCGTCGAATACGTCGGCGGCTGATTCATGCAGTCGCTGTTTCCATTCGGAAATCTGGTTGGGGTGAACATCGAAATGTTCAGCCAACTCCGTCAGTGTCTTGTCGCCCTTGATTGCGGCAATTGCCACCTTGGCCTTGAATCCCGGTGCGTGATTCCTTCTCGTCCTTCTCATGCGCTTACTCCTCTGTTCGCCGCGCTCTGCACGGCTTGGGTTGAGCAAGGCTATCACTTATCGGACTGTCCAAAATTACGGGGCCACCTTTGAAAAGACCAACAAAGCGGCGATTAGCAAGGCGATAAAATTCGCCGATGACAGGAAGTCCAAAAAATAAAAATGACGCATAATGTATATTATGTAAAATGATATTGCAGCTCCCAAAAACAATCGCTCACTAATGCCTTTTTGAGTTGCTTCCATTTGGTCCTCACATCTGGCTACCAATACCGAATCTCCCCGATTGATTCTCATTTACCAGTGATATTGATCTATGGCTACCTGCAAATCGAATAAAGCAGTCTCAAGTTCAATAATCAATTTACCGCATTCAGATAGATTGGTAGCTTGCTCAAGCCGTTCTGCTATCTGCATTGTGCGTTCCGCCGAAAAAATACCGAGCATGCCTTTTAGGGTGTGCGCGCTGTGGTGTATTACCTCAATGTTTTCTTGTTCCAAGCCTTGTTTAATTTGTTGGAAATGCGAGGGTGCATCTGCTTTGAAAAGACGAACGATTTCTTCAAATAGTTCTTTATTGTTATCCATCATGCCCCGTGACTTATCAAAATCGGCAATGGGTAACAATTGTTCTAAGGCGGAATCCTCGTGAGGGGAATCTGAAGCCCCAACCGCTTGCGCCAGCTTACCTAACTCGTGCCATAACGCGTCTGTGTCGATAGGTTTGGTTAAATAGCCATCCATGCCATGACGCAGACACTCCTCGCGTGCGCCTTGCATAGCGTGAGCGGTCATCGCTACGATGGGAATATGTTGCCCAGACAACTTTTCACCTTCACGGATACGTTCAGATGCTTCGTAGCCATTCATTTCTGGCATATCCACATCCATCAGAATTGCATCGAAGGTTGACTCTTGCCAATGCTGTAAGGCCTCAATGCCATTATTGGCTAGGGTTACTTGGTGGCCTAATTTTTCCAATAAGCGAATTGCCAAGGTTTGATTTACCTTGTTATCTTCCGCCAACAACAAATTCAGTTTCGTTTTATGTTTTTCACGTAAAGAATGGCGAGTAATCAATGGTGTCTTTTGAGTGAATGGCTCTCCCAAGGCCGACATGATGGCATCCAATAATTCGGACTGAGCAATTGGTTTCATCAAATAACTCGCCACACCTAATTCGCTGCAACGGCTTGCATGTCCACGCCGACCTTCGGAAGTCACCATCATTACAGTTGCACCAACATAGCCTGGGTGTTGGCGAATTTTTTCTGCCAACTCAAATCCATCTATTTTTGGCATCTGCACATCCAGCAGTGCCAGCGGATAAGGCCTGCCGCTTTTCGCGGCACGTTCCAACTCAAACAATGCCTGTTCCCCATCTTCAACAACAACGGGGACCATCTGCCAACTCCTTAACATCTCCAACATCAGCAAGCGATTGGTGGCGTTATCATCAGCCACCAAAACAGGCATACCGACAATGCGTCCTGTTTCTTGATAATTGGCCAGGGGCGCATTTGAAGCAATTTGCATAGGCAAAGTGAAATGGAAGGTACTGCCCTTGCCCAGCTCACTCTGCAATTCAATACGGCTGTGCATTAGCTCAATCAATTGTGCTGAAATGGTTAAGCCCAAACCCGTACCGCCATACTTGCGTGTTGTGGAAGTATCAGCTTGTGAGAATGATTCGAAGATGGTCTGAAATTTTTCTTGCGGGATGCCGATGCCTGTATCGCGCACACTAAAACGCAAGCGTGCTAAACCTTCCTCAACGTCAACTTCGCGCAACACGGACACTTCAATCTCGCCCGATTCGGTGAATTTAATGGCATTGCCGACCAAATTGACGATAACTTGACGCACCCGTCCAGGATCACCGAATACGCGATCTGGCACATCGGAAGAAATGTGCAGTAGCAATTCAAGATTTTTTTGATGTGCACGCACCGCCAGTGACTTCATCGTGTCGCGCATCGTGTGTTCCAAAGAAAACTCGATATTCTCAATATCCATCTTGCCCGATTCAATTTTGGAAAAATCCAAAATGTCGTTGATGATGTGCAGCAAGGAATTGGCAGAGGATTGCACCAAAGACAGATACTCGTGCTGTTCGTGAGTCAACTCGGTATCTAGGGCTAAGTCAGTCATACCGATGATGCCGTTCATGGGCGTGCGAATTTCATGACTCATATTGGCGAGAAAATCACCTTTCACACGGCTGGCTTGTTCGGCGGCTTCTTTAGCTTTAACAATTGCGGCCTCGGCTTCTTTACGTGCGCTGATGTCCGCATTCGTTCCCGTCATACGTAGCGCATGCCCGGCGCTGTCACGCTCTACCACTTTGCCGTGAGAGTGTATCCACAACCACTCACCATCTTTTCGTTTTACGCGATACTCACTAGAGTAGTAACTCGCCGTTCCTTTAAGGGCTGGAACAAGCTGTGCTTTGGCTAGCGTACGATCTTGCGGGTGTACTTCCACAAACAATCGCTCCACTGAAATGAGCGTTTCTTCGGCATTTTTCCCCAGCATTTCAGCCCATTTACTACTTAGATAAATACGGTCGCTGGCGATATCCCAATCCCATAAAGCCAAACCAGAACCTTCCAATGCTAAATTGAGACGGCCTTGTGTGAGGCTCATATACAACTCATTTTTCTTGCGTTCGGAAATATCCTGAAAGGCCACCACCATCGTTTCTAACTTTCCATCGTCTGCGTAGGATGCCTTTGAAACCAAGGCTACAGGAAACGCCGTACCCTCTTTACGCGTGAATACTTGATTGTCTAAATGCGCCTCCCCTGCCGCATTCACCTCGCGATAAATCATGCAATCGCGCGCGGGCAGTGGCAGTCCTTCAGCAGTCTGGGTATGAATCGTGTCGTGTACCAGCTTGCCAATAAATTCACTGCGATGCCAACCTAGCAAGCGTTCCGCCTCTGCATTCATATATATACAGCGCCCTTCCGCATCCTGCACATACAAGCCTTCGCCCAAGGTTTCGCTGATGCGCTCATAAAACGC
>JAVHQJ010000122.1:0-44210 GCA_036171075.1 Sideroxydans sp.
AGTTGGTGGACGACATCAAGCACGAGCCGAACTACGATGCGGCATTGGCGGTTTTAAGCTAATTTTGTGAACGGCACGATGCAAAGTCCGAACAAGTTCGAGCCTGGTCCTTTGCATGTTTTTCATGCGCTGAAAGCCGCGCTAAACGGTTTTCGCGAAGCATGGAAATACGAAGATGCGTTCCGCCAAGAATTGTTCGTCGCCGCCATCGCTATCCCTTTCGCCCTGCTGTGCAATGTCAGCACAGTGGGCAAGATACTCATGGTCGCCAGCACCTTGTTGATACTCATCCTTGAGCTGGTCAATTCCGCCATCGAAGCGGCGGTTGATCACACCTCGCTCGATCAACATCCTTTTGCCAAACGCGCCAAAGACATCGCCGGGGCATCGGTGCTGTTGAGCATGGGCAATATGCTGTTCGTGTGGGGTATGGTGTTGTTCACATGAATCCATGAGCGCACCTCAGAATACAAAGAAGGCGAAGCCCGACAATTTGCTGTTCCACTCGCACACTGAGATTTGTCGCATCTTGCAGATGCTAGCGGATGAACATAGTCACATCACGGCGGAGGTGGGTAAGCATCTCTCGTTCAAGGCGTTCATCCTTGCGCTCGATCTGCCGCATGGCCGTTTCAGCACCACGTTCTCTCCCAATAAAGAAGCGAATAACGCCCTACTTAACTTTTCTGGTGCATTGGAATTCACCGCATCGGATTCACAAGGGCTGCTTTATTCTTTTGAAGTATCCTCCCTTGAAGAAACACAGCTCAACGGACAGCACGCGATCTATTTCAATCTACCTAACGCCCTGCTTCTTCACAATCAACGTGAACATCCAAGGTTCAGCACTGCCGGCGACGTTTCGTTACGCTGCGTGGCAGACGCAGAAGGTTTCATGCCATTTGAATCGCATGTCACCGATGTGAGCCACGATGGTTTAGGCGCACTCATCTTCGATCTCGACATCCATCTCGAACCCGGTGCTGTATTGAAAGGCAGCCGCATCATCACGCCCAATGGCGATGCAGTGATTGCAGACTTGCAGTTGAAGCATATCAACCGCATCCAACTTCTTGATGGCACGACGGCGAACCGAGCCGGCTTCCGATTCATGCAGCCGCCGAGCGAGATCACGCAACTCATTACCTTATTCATTCAGGACATGGATAAGAAATAGTCGCCTCCCTTTATAATCCACATATCCCTCCACTCGTCGAATTCAGAAATGAAAACCCTCATCTGCGGCTCTATGGCTTACGACACCATCATGGTGTTCAAAGACCAATTCAAAAACCACATCCTGCCCGAACAGATTCATATTTTGAATGTGGCTTTCCTTGTGCCCGAGATGCGCCGCGAATACGGTGGCTGTGCAGGCAACATTGCTTACAACTTGCAAATGCTGGGCGGTCATCCGCTGATCATGGCAACCGTGGGTGATGATTTCGCTCCTTACGCCGCGCGACTGAAAAAGCTCGGCTTGCCGCAAACCCACATCCGCCACGTACCCGACAGCTTTACCGGACAAGCCTTCATCACCACCGACCTTGACGACAACCAGATCACCGCCTTTCACCCTGGGGCAATGGGACATTCGCAGCTTAATCACGTACAAGACGCATCCGAAGTGACGCTGGGCATCATCTCGCCCGATGGTCGCGACGGCATGATGAGCCATGCCCAGGAATTCGTTGCAGCGGGCCTCCCTTTTGTATTCGATCCCGGACAAGGAATGCCGATGTTTTCTGGCGACGAACTTCTCGCGTTTATCGAGCAAGCCACTTACGTCACGGTGAATGACTACGAAGCAAAACTACTGCAAGACAAAACAGGTAAAACCCTCAAAGAAATTGCGCAGCGTGTTAAAGCATTGATCGTTACGCTGGGTGCAGATGGCTCACTTATTTATGCGGCAGGTAAAGAGATTGCCATCCCCACCCCTAAACCCAACGCCATTGTCGACCCGACAGGCTGCGGCGATGCTTATCGCGCAGGACTGTTACACGGCATTCAACACGGATGGGATTGGGAAACCACAGGGCGATTAGCTTCGCTCATGGGCTCTCTCAAAATCGCCCACCGAGGCGGTCAAAATCACAAATTCACTCGCGCTGAATTAGCGGATTTATTCAAACAACATTTCGGCACACGCATTTCTCTCTGACCGTTTTTCATCCTGTATATAGACCTGTATATAGGCCATCAAGCCTATATACAGGCGCAACCATTAGGTGAAAATGAGTACTGCCAAACGACATTACGTATTGGCAATTGGCAAGGAGTAGCGACATGACCACTGCTAAACGAACTTGGGGCACGAAACCAGAAAGCAATCAAACCAACTTGCGTTTTTGCTGTCCGCATTGCACAGAATGGATACGCAACACGGAATTTGAAACGCACATCAACCTCGTACACCCAGAAGTAAAAATCTTGCCATTCAAGAAAACCCCTCCTTTGATGCACTAAATTAAATAGAACGACCTTATTCCTCTATCTCATCGCAATACAATGCCCAGCGCTGGACATTGACCGTACCGCCGCCCTCATGACAAAAAATAGTTGCTATTACGCGGGATGCCGTTCATAGTGCGCGCCGCGATTCTCAAGTCTGTCGTTGTTGTCTGGTTTTAACTCTGCACATTGCAGCATCCTTCATCTTCTTGCCGTCTTGAATATCGCCCTTTTCGGGGGGTTATCCCTTTTTTATTTTTTCAGGAGATTCAACATGGCAACAGGTACAGTTAAATGGTTCAACGACGCTAAAGGCTTCGGCTTCATCACCCCAGCAAATGGTGGAGATGATTTGTTCGCGCACTTTTCCGCAATCCAAAATTCAGGTTTCAAAAGCCTGACTGAAGGTCAACAAGTCAGCTTCGACATCGTTGCCGGCCCCAAAGGTCAGCAAGCATCGAACATCCGTGCGGAGTAATTATGGCTAAAGAAGAATTGCTTGAGATGAACGGTGTGGTGGACGAAGTACTTCCCGACTCACGCTTTCGCGTAATTCTAGAAAACGGTCACTCCATTCTCGCCTACAGCGCTGGCAAAATGCAGAAGAATCACATCCGCATCATCGCTGGCGACAAAGTGACCCTTGAGCTTTCTCCTTATGACTTAACTAAAGGACGCATTACCTTCCGTCACATAGAAGGGCGTGGTGCTTCAACACCCCCACCACCGCGTCGCCGTTAAGTTACTGCCTGTTTTACGCACAATAAAAAACCCGCCGAAGCGGGTTTTTTATTGTGCCGTGTTCCGTACAACTAGCCGCTGTTGCGTAAGCCTGCTGCGATGCCGTTGATGGTGAGGTGAATCGCGCGTTTCACCTTCTCATCACTATCCCCCGCACGATGGCGATACAACAGAGCCACTTGTAAGTGGTTGAGCGGATCAATATAGGGTGTGCGTGTCGCCAAGCTGCGTGCCAACGTAGGATTGTCATCCAGCAAATGCGTTACACCTGTAATGGCAAACAACATATCCACCGTGGTCTGCCATTCGGCCTCGATCGCACCAAATATCCGTGCGCGCAATGCCTCGTCCGGCACCAACTCGGCGTAACGCGAAGCGATACCCATATCTGTCTTGGAGAGCACCATATCCATATTAGATAGCAAACCTCGGAAGAAAGCCCAGTTCTGATTCATCGCCTGCAATTGCTTCAATCCAGCTTCGCCTTCACGTTCGATGAATTGTTTCGCAGCACTGCCAAAGCCGAACCAACCCGGCAGGATGGCACGATTCAAGCTCCAGCTGAATACCCAAGGAATCGCGCGCAAATCCTCGATGTTCTGTGTAGCGCGACGTGCGGAAGGACGACTGCCGATATTGAGTTCGGCAATTTCACGAATCGGCGTGGCGGCGAAGAAGTAATCGGTGAAGCCTGGTGTCTCATAGACCAACTTTCGGTAAGACGCGAACGCGTCACGGCTCATAGCTTCCATGATGCGGTGGAACTCGGGCATCGTGGAATCATCGCCATGGTGATGCACCATGGTGGCTTCCATAGTGGCCGCCACTAAAATTTCCAGATTACGACGCCCAATTTCGGGGTCAGAGTATTTACTAGAAATCACTTCACCTTGTTCGGTAATACGTATCTGCGCGTTCACACTGCCAGGTGGTTGCGCCAAGATAGCTTGGTAACTAGGGCCACCACCGCGACCGACCGTGCCACCGCGACCGTGGAACAGGCGCAGCTCAATACCATGCTTCTCGAACACCTTCACCAACTCAACTTCGGCCTTGTACAACTCCCAGTTGGCAGTGAGGTAGCCACCATCCTTATTGCTATCGGAATAGCCCAGCATCACTTCTTGTGTGTTGTTGCGACTCTTCAGCAGTTCGCGGTAGAACGGGATGGAGAACAGCTCGTCCATAATGGGTCCACAACCGCGCAGATCTTCAATAGTCTCGAACAGTGGGATAATATTGATGTGTAAATTGTTGCCATTGAGCAGGCCACTTTGCTGCACCATCAGTGCCACTTCCAACAAATCGCTCACCGCATCGGTCTTGGAGATGATGTAGTTAGGCAATGCGTTGCGCCCGAAGCGTTTATGAATATCCGCAGCGGCATGCATCAACTTCAGTTCGCCCTTGGGCACCTTTGAGAATTTTTCCAAATCAACAGCAAGCATCTTGCCAGCTTGCAAGGCGACAAGTAACGCCTGACGACGTCCCGTTTCATCTAATGATGAATACTCCGTCACCCCTGCATTCACCAACAATTCGCCAACCGTTTGTTCATGAATAGCACTGTGCTGACGCATATCCAATGGAGCGAGGTGAAAGCCGAACACTTCAGCTGCACGGCGTAGATACGCCATGCGACCACGCGACAAATACAGCGCGCCGTGATGTTCTAGCGAGTGAATAACGATGTCGAGTTCGGCAATAAATTCTTGCGCGTTAGCGTAAGGTTCAACATCTGTGCTCACGGGATTCAAGTGTTGTACGAGATGCCCCAGATGCTCGGTGGTGGCGACGAGACGCGCATATATTGCCAACAGCGCACGACGATAGGGCTCATCTGCACGACTGGCTTCCGTATCGGGTGATTGCGCCGCAAAATTTTCTAGCTCATCGCTCACATCGACCAAACGGTCTGACAAACTCAAACGCGCGCTCAACAGATTTGTTTCGGCCAAGTAGTAATCCATCACCGTGCCCGAGTGACGCTGTGCGGCATCCAGCATCACCTCATGCGTCACAAAAGGATTGCCGTCGCGGTCACCACCAATCCAACTACCCACACGCAAGAAAGGAGGCAACTCAATACGCTTGCCGAAACACGCTTCAATTTGTTTTTCTAGTTCCGCATACAAACGAGGAATCTCGCGCAAGAAGGTGTAATCGTAAAAGGACAAACCGTTCTTCACCTCATCCTGCACCGACAACTTCGATGTGCGCAACATGCGCGTGCTCCACAGAATGAGCACAAAACGATGCAACTTTTCTTCGTTGTCTTCCAATTCTTCGGGGGTCATGTCCAAGCGATCACGCTCGTCTAACAAGCTAGAGATGATGAGCTGACAATTCAAAATACTTTTGCGCTGCACCTCGGTGGGATGCGCGGTCAGTACAGGGGAAATCAATGCCTTATTGAAAAATGCCTGCACCTGCTCCATACCCAAATTCTTTTCCTGCACATGATCCAGCACCAACTGCACACTGCCTTCTTGCGGCGGCGAACCTGCCTTCAAGTGCGCGCGACGGCGGCGGTTATGGTGCAAGTCTTCGGCGATATTGGAAAGTTGAGAAAAGTAACTGAAGGCACGCACTACCAACAACGTCTCTTCAGGGCTCAAGGCATCCAGTATTTCTTCCAGCAGAACACCATCGCGTTCGTCCTGCGTCTTGCGAAAGCGCACCGCAGTGCGGCGCACTTTTTCAATCAACTCGTAAGTGGCTTCGCCCTCTTGCTCACGCAAGGTGTCACCCAAAATGCGTCCCAATAAGCGAATGTCATCGCGCAACGGCGCGTCTTTACTGGAAATGTCGGAAGGGGCTGAAATGAGAGTCATGTTTATCAACTTCGTCGTGGGCGCAAAGCAAAATTAGGGCGCACCTGCTAGAATGCGCCGCACTTTTCATTCAATAAAATTTTAGGAAAACTGATGAGTCAGGTTACTTTCAATCCGCCGTCCCGTTTGGTGATTGCCTCACGCGAAAGCGCGTTGGCCATGTGGCAAGCAGAACACATACGCGACAGACTGCGCGCATTATACCCACAAACCTCCGTCAGCATCTTGGGCATGACCACCCAAGGTGATCAGATTTTGAATGTGACTTTATCGAAAATTGGCGGTAAAGGATTGTTCGTCAAAGAGCTGGAAACCGCGCTAGAAAACGGTAGTGCTGACATCGCCGTACACTCACTCAAAGACGTGCCGATGATGTTGCCAGACGGATTTACGCTGGCCTGCATCGGCGAACGCGAAGACCCACGCGACGCCTTCGTTTCAAACAATTTCGACAACCTAGCCGCATTGCCCCCTGGCAGCGTGGTCGGTACGTCTAGCCTACGTCGTGAAAGTCAGTTACGTGCGCGCTTCCCACACCTAAACATTCAACCACTACGCGGCAACGTACAGACGCGCTTGCGCAAGTTAGACGAAGGTCAATACGCAGCCATCATCTTAGCTGCGGCCGGCTTAAAACGTCTCGGACTGGGCGACCGCATCCGCGCCGTTATCTCTAGCGAAGACAGCTTGCCAGCAGTAGGGCAAGGTGCATTGGGCATTGAAACTCGTGCCGACCGCCCCGACTTGAAAGCAGTTCTTGCTGCCTTGCATCACGCCGACACCGCTGCTTGCGTCTTTGCAGAACGCGCCATGAGTCGCGCGTTGGCGGGCAGTTGCTCTATTCCATTGGGTGGCTTCGCTGAAGTAAAAAATGGCAAATTACGTATGCGCGGCTTCGTCGCCACGCCAGATGGTTCACGCTTGCTACGTGCCGAACACATCGGCGATATCGCACAACCCGAAGTCTTGGGCAACCTAGTCGCTCAAGACTTATTGAAGCAGGGAGCCGGAGAGATTCTCGCGGCATTGAGCGCCTAGCACGCCCCATGGCCGCACCGCTATCTGGCCTTAACATCATCATCACGCGCCCGCGCGAGCAAGCACTTGAACTCACGCAGCGTATCCAACAGCAGGGCGGCAACGTCCTGCTGTTTCCTTTGTTGGACATTGCGCCTGCCGCCGACCAAGTCGCATTGCACGCCTTGGCTCAACAAGTAGCCACCTACGATTTCCTGATATTCATCAGTCCTAACGCAGTCAAATATGGGATGGCTGCGCTTGAAAAAATTCCCCCTTCAGTCAAAGTCGCCAGCGTTGGACAGAGTAGCGCGCAAGCTTTGCGCGATGCAGGCATCGCCCACGTCATCGCCCCCACCGAGCGCTTCGACAGTGAGTCCCTGCTCGCTTTGCCCGAATTAACTCATGTGATGGGACAACGTATCGCTATCTTGCGCGGCGATGGTGGGCGCGAATTGTTGGGCGACACCCTCAAAGCACGTGGCGCACAAATCGACTACATCACCTGTTACCAACGTAGCAAACCTAAACTAGATCTCGCCGCCTTACGTGCCACGCGCCCCGATGCGCTCACCGTAACTAGCAGCGAAGCGCTGACTCACTTATGGCAGATGCTCGAGACTACAGACAAATCAACCCTATCCTCACTCCCCTTGTTTGTTCCGCATCCGCGCATCGCCGCCTTGGCACAGGAACAAGGTTGGCAAAACATATTCACCACCGCATCAGGAGATGACGGATTACTCGCGGCTTTGGTAGCATGGTCGCCCACTGCAAGGAATTAACACCATGAGCGAACCCACCCTGCCCGCCGCCACACCTGAAACACCTCCCTCGGCCATCGCCAAGCCTCAAGGCAATCCAGTGGGCAATCTCATCGCGCGCATGAGCCTGACGCAACTTACGCTGGCTGTGTTGGTGATTGTGTTTGTTTGGCAGTGGGTAGCGGCACATGGGGAGCTCAATCAAGTGCAACAAGAAGTGGCGCGCCGGCTCGCCGAGGTCGAGGGCACGAATAAAGCCAACCAGACACTGGTCACCCAAAATCAAGAATTAGTGCGCGAACTCGGCGGCAAGTTAAGTCTGCTGGAAAGTAAATTTGGCGAAACGCAAAATCAACGTGCGGCACTGGAAGCCTTGTACCAAGCCATGTCGAGTAGCCACGATCAAACCGCGCTGGCCGATGTCGAGCAAATGCTGTTAATCGCAGGGCAGCAATTGCAACTATCCGCCAATGTGAAAGCCTCCCTCATTGCTTTGCAACATGCTGAAGATCGCTTGCAACGCTTAAATCAAGCGGGGTTCGGCGATTTGAAAACGCGCATTCGGCAAGATATTGAACGCCTGCGCGCTCTGCCCGACATTGATATTCCCGCCCTCAACCAGCAACTCGACCAACTCATTGTGAGTGCCGACAGTTTGCCCTTGGCGCAAGATGTGCATGTCCATACAACGGATAAGACGGCAACCGCAGAAGCCGCACCGAGTGGCAATGCATGGCAGCGTTTTTGGCGTGAGCTGTGGCAAGAAGTGCGCAGCTTGGTGCGAATCGAAAACACACAGCTCGATGAAATTCCTTTGCTTGCCCCAAGCCAAACTTTCTTCTTGCGCGAAAATTTGAAATTGCGATTGTTATCCGCACGACTCGCTTTGCTATCGCGCGATGAAGTCAGTTTCAAGCGCGAATTGAAAGCGTCACAGCAATGGCTCAAACGCTACTTCGACAACTCCGCACCCGCCACTCTGCAAGCGACCGCTAGCCTGCAAAAATTAAGCGCTGTGCGTATCGCACTGGAAATGCCTGACATCAGTGCCAGTCTTGCTTTAGCTCGCAAGCACGGCGCGCGTTATGACAAGGCGGCGCCATGAAATTTCTATTCTGGACATTGGCCTTATTCGCCAGCGCTGTGGCCGTCACTCTGCTGTCACATCAAGCGGGTTATGTGTTGCTGGTGTATCCGCCGTATCGGATTGAAATGTCACTGGTGTTATTTGTGTTCGCCCTGCTGGCTGCCTTTGTCACAAGTTATTTTTTAATTCGTCTCGTCACCACAACCTTACAACTACCGCAACATGTGCGCCACTTTCGCGCCGAACGCGCGCAAAGCAAAGGCCGTGCTTCAATGTTAGAAGCGCTCACCGCATTTTTTGAAGGCCGCTACGCCGCCGCCGAAAAAGCCGCCGTGCAAGCTATGGAATCGGGCGACACCTCGGGCATTAACTCCATCATCGCCGCGCGTGCCGCCAACGAGCTCCGTGAATTTGAACGACGCGATACCTATTTGGCCGACGCACAAGGCAAAACCGTGGGCGAACAAACCATGCGTTTAATGGCAAAAGCCGAATTCCAACTTGACCAAAAACAACCGCAATCTGCCTTGAGTTCACTCAAAACCTTGAACGATACGGGCATCCGCAAACACATAGGCGCACTTGGCCTTGAACTCAAAGCGCAACAACAATCGCGCAATTGGGATGCGGTACTGGACGTCACCCATCAACTCGAAAAACGCAACGCCATTAACGCCACCCTCGCCACGCAAATGCGCCAACAGGCGTGGTTAGAAAAAATAAAATCTGCCGCACATGACAGTGCTTTGTTACGCGACGTATTAAAAGCAATGCCGGCCACCTTCAAAGCAAACTACAAAATTGCCGCGCAAGCTGCACGCGCTTATATAAAGCTAGGGGAAGGCGCAGTGGCGCGCCACTTACTCACGGAAAGTTTGAATCGCGAATGGAATAGCGAACTGCTCACCCTCTTTGGGGACTGCCTGCAAGGTAGCGTCATCGCGCAAATTGACCAAGCTGAACGCTGGCTGCCCGTGCATCAGGACGATGCCAACTTGCTACTCGCACTGGGTAAGTTATGCTTACATCAAGAGCTATGGGGCAAAGCACAAAATTATTTAGATGCCAGCATCAGCGTGCAAGTCAGCCGTGATGCTTATTTGACGCGCGCCCAGCTAGCCGAAAAAGTGCACAACACTGAAGAGGCCTCACGCTTTTATCAACTGGCGGCACAACTTGTTAATCAGACTTAAACAGTCTCCCTGATACAATTTCAAAAAATCCGCGTTCTTTGCATTGCCTAACTTTAGAAAGTTACTTTTTATGCCGATACGCATTCCGCTTATTGCCCTATTAAGCCTTACCTTATTGGGATGCGGAGGGGGAGGGGGCGGATCTTCCGCGCCAGTTGCTCCTCCCGCACCGCCTGCTGCCCCCACTGGCGTGACTGCAACCGCGAAAGATGGCTACATCCTCATTGATGGTAATGCCGTAGCGGGCGCTACGGCCTACAACATTTATTGGGCGACCAGTACTGGCGTGAACAAGACGACAGGCAACAAACTCGCCGTGACTTCCACACCTCAAGCGCACACCGGCTTAAACAATGGCACCGCGTATTATTACGTGGTCACCGCAGTGGGCGCGAACGGTGAAAGTGCGATTTCCAACGAAGTTGGCGCAACACCCGTTGCACTCAATACGGACAGTGACCCTTTGTTTGCCGATCAATGGCACTTGCTCAACGCCAGCCAAGTGAGCGCAACGGGTGTTTTGGCCAAAGGCGGTGAAGACATCAACGTAACACCTGCTTGGGTAATCACTAAAGGCGCGGGTGTCCGCATTGCCATCGTGGATGAAGATTTAGAAATGGCGCATGAAGACCTCGCCAGTAACTTGGCTGCCAATACACTCAACTACAACTATTTGACAGGAACAAATGACTCCACTGCCGATACCGCTAACACCACAGCAGGTCACGGCACAGCGGTAGCGGGCATCGCCGCCGCACGCGACTTAAATGGCTTGGGCGGACGCGGCGTTGCACCACGCGCCACCTTGTTGGGTTACGCATTGTTAAGCAATCAGACTGCAATCAATGAAGCAGATGCCATGACGCACAACCTTACCTCGGTGGATATTTCCAGTAATAGCTGGGGGCCAAAAGATGGGACAGGCAATGTCATCGCCAGCACTTCTTTGTGGCGCAGCGCCATTGACACAGGGCTTACCACTGGACGCGGCGGCAAAGGTACGGTGTACGTATGGGCGGCGGGTAACGGTGCGAATGGCGCTGCAACCTGTGCTGCTTGCATTGACAATTCAAACTACGATGGACAGGCAAATTATCGAGGCGTAGTAGCCATTGCCGCCGTCAATGACCAAGGCAGATGGGCGAGCTATTCAGAACAAGGGGCGAATCTATGGGTCAGCGCACCCGGGGGTGAGTTTTGTAGTACCCACACCATCACCACAACAGACCGCACCGGTGCGATAGGACACAACACCAATGGCACGGGTGACTACGCCAACACCAACTACACCAAATGTATGAATGGCACGTCATCTGCCACGCCGATGGTCTCGGGCGTGGTCGCGCTCATGTTGGCTGCGAATCCCAATCTCACTTGGCGCGATGTGCGCATCATCTTGGCGCAAACGGCACGCGCCAATGATGCGGGTACCTGCCTTACAGCGCCTGTCGCTCCCAATCCTTGTCCTGCAACCAGCACAGGCTGGATTCTCAATGGCTCTGGCGCCCCTTCCGCCACGAACATTCGTTACTACTTCAACCACAACTACGGATTCGGCGTGGTAGATGCCGCCGCCGCTGTGACGGCCGCGCAGGGATGGACAAATGTTGCCACAGAAAAAACGCCGTACACCACCGCACTCGCCTCCCCTGGCCTTGCCATTCCAGACAACAACACAACAGGGGTGAGTCACCCAATCCCCGTCACAGGTAGCGGCATCACCAGCATCGAATGGGTGGAGATCACCTTCAGCGCCGCCGATCACCCTTACGCAGGTGATCTCGACATCACACTCACTAGCCCCTCTGGCTCGGTCAGTCAGTTAGCCAAAAAACATTCTTGCGAAGCTAACCCATGTACTGCTTACAACAGCTGGGTGTTCGGTAGCGCCGTGCATCTGGGTGAAGTTGCTGACGGCACGTGGATGCTGACGGTGAAAGATTTGAGCCTGAACGATATTGGTACTTTCCAATCTTGGAAACTGAAGTTCTACGGTCATTGAAATGACAAATCAAAATAGGAGCGAATATGATGAACACCCAACTGAAGTTAGCCCCCAGCCTGTTGCTGATTTTTGCGAGCGTCCTGTCGTTAAGCGCATGTAGCGCAGTGCCCTCAAAACAAGCTCCTTCAAAATCAAGTGCCACGCTAACGCAGTCCTACACTTGGTACGACGGTACGCAAGCGCAGACGATCTGGTTGAATCCAAATGTCATTGCCGAATTTGAACCCAGTGCGCAAAGTTCGCAGGTGGCAAAAGGGACTGAAGTCAAAGCACAGATGCTACCGCTGAAGCCCAGCCAACGCGGCATTCGCCTATGGCAAGTGAATGTACCATCCGCCTCCGTCATGCGCAGTTTTGCTGTGAACAATCCCGCTGGTAAGTATTCGCCCGTGTTTCAAGACAGTGCTTCCACCGCAGGTGCGATGCGCGCCCTGCCAGGGAACATCATCGTGTATCTGAATCCCAATTGGGATGCGGCGACAAGCAACAACTGGATCGCCGCACATAAATTAGAGTTAGTGAAGAAATTGGAGATCGGCAGCAACATCTTCGTCTTCAAGACCGCGCCGGGATTAGATGCCTTGAATATCGCCAACGCGCTCTACCAATCAGGCGAAGTCGTTGCTGCCTTCCCTGACTGGTGGAAAGAATCGTTCACCCGTTAAGTTTTAGGAACGAAGGTGAACTCATCCGAATAAAATGCTTCATGCGGCAAGCCGCGTTGCGTGGTGAAATCACGATGCGCGGACTCCACCACCACGGGCGCGCCGCAGGCATATACCGCATAGTGAGATAGGTCACTAAAATCTTCGAGCACGGCTTGATGCACAAAGCCGCTGCGTCCACTCCAGCTTTCATCCGACACGACGGGCGTGAACTTAATGTTGTGCTCGGTTTCCCATCCTTTAATTTTATCCAGCATGTACAGGTCAGCCGCTTTACGCACACCCCAATAAAAATGCATCTCGCGCTTAAAGCCAATTTTAATGGCATGTTCGATGATGGCTTTTACGGGGGCAAAGCCCGTGCCGCTCGCCACAAATACAACGGGCTTGTCGGAATCTTCGCGCAGGAAAAAAGTGCCCAACGGGCCTTTGATACGCAGAATGTCGCGTACTTTCATTACGTTAAACACGTGTTGCGTGAACGTGCCGCCCGCGATATTGCGAATATGTAGCTCTAGCAAGCCGTCGTCGTGCGGTGCATTAGCCAGCGAGAAGCTGCGTGGCTTGTCATCTTTTTGCAAAATGTCGATGTACTGTCCTGCCAAAAATTGCAGGCGCTCATTAGCGGGTAGCTTGAGGAAAATGACCATCACATCGTCTGCCACCTTGTGCATGGACTCTACGCGGCAAGGCAACATTTTCACGGGTATATCTTGCGTACGGCTCACTTCATGGCTCTCAATCACCAAATCGGACAGCGGCTTAGCGCAGCAAAATAATGCCATGCCTGCGGCTTTTTCTGCCTCCGTCAGCGCCTGTCCTTGCGCTTCACCGTATTCAACTTTGCCTTGCACCACTTTGCCTTTGCATGCGCCGCATGCGCCATTGCGACAGCTGTAAGGCAACACAAAACCGTGCTCTAACGCGGCTTCTAAAATGGTTTCGTCTGCGTCAATGGGAAAATGGTGGTTACTCGGCTGGAGGGTAATGTTAAAACTCATGGCGCAAATCTCGATTGAATGAAGGGCGCGATTTTATCGCATAATCACGGCATGAATCGCTTACTCATTATCGGCTGTGGTGACGTTGCTTTACGCGTCATCCCGTTGCTACAGCAACGCTATCGCGTGTTCGCACTAGTGCGCGATCCCGCAAAATTTGAACGCCTACGTGCATTGGGCGTCATGCCAATTGAGGGTGATTTGGATAAACCTGACAGCCTCGCTCGACTCGCGGGCATTGCACAGGGGGTGCTGCATTTCGCACCGCCTGCGGCACAAACACACACCGATGTGCGCACGCGCCATTTGCTAGCGGCACTCACTCGCGGCACACCGCCCAAGCAACTCATCTACATCAGCACCAGCGGGGTGTATGGCGATTGCCAAGGTGGATGGGTGAGTGAGACGCATCGTCTCAATGCGCAAACACCCCGTGCCAAATTACGCATTGATGCAGAGCAGCAGATTCGCCGATGGGCAATGCGCAATGGCGTGCGTGCCAGTCTGTTGCGTGTGCCTGGCATCTACGCTGCGGAGCGCCTGCCGCTAGAACGCATTCGCGCCAATGCACCTGCCATCGTTTCGCATGAGGACAGCTACAGCAATCATATTCATGCCGACGATTTAGCGCGCATTGTGATTGCCGCCTTGCGTTATGCGCAGACGAATCGGGCGTATCACGCAGTGGACGAGGATGAAATGAAGATGGGAGATTATTTTGATGCAGTGGCGGATGCCTTTGCACTGCCGCGCCCACCGCGACTGTCACGTGCCGAGGTGCAACGCAACGTGTCACCTATGATGTGGTCATTTATGAATGAATCACGTCGCTTGACTGACAGCAGGATGAAACAAGAATTGAACGTGCGCTTACGTTATCCCACGCTGGCGGCACTGCTGGACAGCTTGCGGCAGGGAAGGTCTGATTAAGTCCAATCTGTCATTCCCGCGCAGAGGGGTAAGCAGGCAAGCCGCGTAGCGGATGCTCGCAAAGCGGGAATCCAGCGTTTTTATTAAGAAGGCTTTGTCCTTGCTTTGCAAGGAAATATATTTTTTTAACTGGATTCCCGCTTTCGCGGGAACGACAACTTAATCAGAGATTTTCTTTAACTACCCGTTCGCCCCGAACATCATGCGCTTCGCCACAAACTTTCTCGCCAACGGCAGCGTATCCAACACCGTGAGCGCCGCCGAACGTAAGCGTCCAAGCAAGGGGGCATCATTAGAAAATAGCCGCACTAGTCCATCGGTAAAGCGAATACCTGCATTGCGATCAAGCCGGCGTGATTGACGATAGGCAGCACACATCGCCGCTGAACCGATATTTTCGGGCGCACTATCCAGAATAACTTGCGCCAATTCCCACGCGTCTCGAATGCCCATATTGAAGCCCTGTCCCGCCACCGGATGTAAGGTCTGCGCGGCATTGCCGATGAGGGCAGTGTGCGAGAAAGTGATATCGGGCGCACGCTTCAAACGTAGGGGATAGCAACTGCGTTTGCCGATGCTCAAAAAATCGCCAACACGATTGCCGAAGTGATTGTGTAGATACGCCAAAAATTGAGCATCATCCCAAGTCAGCATGTCTTGTGCAGCATCATGTGTAGCAGTCAACACCAGTTCATAGCCATCTAAATAAGGCAGTAACGCCATTGGCCCTTGCGGCGTGAAATGTTCAAAAGCTTTACCCGTGCTTGCTTGTGCGGTGAGGACATGGGCGATGACACCACTCTGCCCGTAGTCAGTGATTTGCGGCGGGTGGGCAACTTCCAGTACCTTGCCACCATCCGCCGCCACGGCGAGGCGCGCCGTGAGCGTGTGCGATTGGCCTTGATGCTGATACTCGATGACGGCCGCATCATGGGTATGACGCAACTCGCTCACCCGTGCACCATAAGTACACTTTACATCGCTGTTCGCCAAGCCCTTTTGCAATGCTCCATGCAGCAGGGTGTAGGGCAACACGTAGCCCATCTCCTCCACGCCCATCTCTTGCGCACGCAAGGTAGTGAGCCCCGTTGAATTTTTTTGCGTGACTTCGATAACTTTAATAGCGCTCACATCACGTAGCGCCTCCCAAGCGCCCAAACGTTGCAACAACAAGCGCGTCCCATAAGACAGCGCCAGCGCACGCGGGTCTGTGGTATTCACTTCCGATTCACGCGCCTCCAGCAACACCACTTGCAAGCCATTACCTTGCAACGCCAAGGCCAACGCAGCCCCGACTGGACCGCCACCAATGATGGCGACATCACATTGGGATTCATTCATGGCGCATAACCTCCTCGATTTCGCTGATCGTTTTAGGGGCGGCTTGTGTCAACACGGCATTGCCTTGTGCGGTAACCAGCACGTCGTCTTCAATACGAATGCCGATATTCCATAAGGCGCGCGGCACCTTATCCGAAGGGCGAATGTAGCAACCCGGCTCTACCGTGAGCACCATGCCTGCTTGCAAAGGACGCCATTGATCGGCCACTTTGTACTCGCCCACATCATGCACATCCATGCCTAGCCAATGCCCTGTACGGTGCATGTAAAACTGTTTATAGCTTTCACTTTCCAACACGCCTTCGACTGACCCTTGGCACAGTTTCAAGTCAACAAAGCCTTGCGCCAATACGCGTAACGCTGCTTCGTGCGGGGCGTTCCACAATCGACCTGGCTGCACCGCATCAATCGCTGCGGCTTGTGCTGCCAGCACGACTTCATACACATCGCGTTGTGGCGCGCTGAATTTGCCATTCACTGGAAAGGTGCGCGTGATGTCGGCGGCATAGCCCGCGAATTCACAGCCCGCGTCGATCAGCAACAAGTCGCCGTCGTTAAGGCGCGCATCATTGCCCACGTAGTGCAAGGTACAGCCATTCACCCCACCCGCCACGATGCTGGTGTAGGCCGGATGACGCGCACCGTGACGACAAAACTCATGCAACAACTCGGCCTCTACCTCGTATTCAAATTGGCCTGGGCGGGTAAAGCGCATGGCACGGCGATGCGCTTCGCATGAAATAGTCGCCGCACGCTGCATGAGCGTTTGTTCATGTCCATCTTTGAATAAGCGCATTTCATTTAACGGTTCGCGCACGTCCCGAATTTCACTCGGCGCGCGCACACCGTTGCGTGCTTTGGCTTTTACCGCTTCTCGCAATCTAATGACACGCGCATCCCATTGAACATCGGCCCCCAAAGGGTAGTACAGCGTCGCTTGATTGCCCATCAATTCGAGCAACTTGTCATCCAAAGTCGCCATTGAGTACGCCGCATCCAATCCAAAATGCGCGTGCGCCGCCTCAGGCCCATAGCGGAAACCATCCCATACTTCACGCTCTGGATTTTTGTCGCGGCAAAACAAAATACTTTGTGGCATCTCACCTGCAATCACCACCAACACCGCCTCAGGTTCGCTAAATCCTGTGAGGTAGTACAGCGAACTATCGTGGCGATAATCGTAGTGCGCATCCCCATTACGCACCACCTCGGGCGCACTTGGAATAATGGCGATGCCTTGCTGCATCAAGGCTTGCAATTGCTTGCGACGTGCCGTGTAGCGTGCGGTATCAGTCATGTGACCCTTTGTGCGAGCTTAATAATTGTTGGTCGAGTTCAGCCAAGCGTTGTGGCGTACCCACATCCACCCACTGGCCCGGGTGATGTTCGCCGCTCACCTTGTTCAAGGCAATTTGTTCACGCAGCAAAGGTGCGAGCGGCGCTTTGGTTCCGCGCAGGATACCGACGAATAGTTGCGGTTTGTAGAGCCCAATCCCACTAAATGTATGCTTGGGAGGCAGATCTGTAATGCGGCCTCCTTGCAAACCAAAATCGCCTTTAAGATTGTGCTCTGGGTTATTCACCAGTACGAGATGCGCCCTATCCTCACTGTTGGCCAGCGCAGAAGCGTGGCTAGCCAAATTCGAGAACTCGTAGTCGCAATACACATCACCATTGACCACCGCGAACACCTCGTCCCCCAGCAATGGCGCGGCGAAGGCGATCCCACCAGCCGTCTCCAGCGCCGTGCCTTCATCCGAGTAATGGATAGTTGCGCCGAACTGAGTACCCTCGCCTAATGCGTGCTCAATCT
Organism: Sideroxydans sp.; assembly: GCA_036171075.1. Classification (GTDB taxonomy): domain Bacteria; phylum Pseudomonadota; class Gammaproteobacteria; order Burkholderiales; family Gallionellaceae; genus Sideroxyarcus. The sequence goes on from JAVHQJ010000122.1 coordinate 17,846, forward strand.
GCATTCCAAGGTGTGCATGATTGATGACCAAGTCCGTGATACCTGCGCGTACCAAGCGCTCGATGTGCCACACGATGAGCGGCTTGCCGCCCACTTGCAGCAATGGCTTAGGTGTATGGTCAGTCAACGGACGCATGCGTTCGCCACGCCCAGCGGCCAGAATTAAGGCGCGCATGATTAAGCTTTTCCCGCCTGCGCGTTCAACTCCAGCAGGATATTCAGCAGCGGCTTAAGGTCGATATAACGCTCACACGCTTTGTGTAGATACTCCATCACCAGTGGCATATCTTTTAAGTAGCCGTCTTTACCATCGCGGTGATACAAGCGCGCAAAAATACCCAACACTTTGATGTGGCGCTGCGCACCCATCAGTTCGTAATCACGATAAAAATCGCCGAAATCTTCACGCACTGGCAAGCCCGCCTTGCGTGCTTTTTGCCAATAGCGAATTAGCCAGTCAATGATTTGCGGCTCTTCCCATTTCACGTAAGCATCTTTGAACAAAGAGGCGAGGTCATAAGTAATCGGCCCATACACCGCGTCTTGAAAATCAATCACGCCAGGATTGTTGTCAACGGTCACCATCAAATTGCGCGAGTGGTAATCGCGGTGCACATACACACAGGGCTGCCCCAGATTGTTGGCGATGAGGCGCGCAAACACCTCTTCTAACTTGGCTTGCTGCTTGACAGTGAGCGTGAGCCCCAGATGCTTGGCGATGTACCACTCGGGAAATAAGTTGAGTTCGCGGCGCAAGAGGGCTTCGTCATAAGGCGGCAATTCATTAGGCTGGGAAGCGAGCTGAATTTTGATTAAAGCATCAGTCGCCGCTCCGTACAGTGCCTGCGCATTGCCTTCATGCAACGCTTGCAGATAGGTTGTATTGCCTAGATCGGATAACAGTAAAAATCCCTGTGCGAGGTCTTGTGCATACACATGCGGCACATGCGCTCCCACCGCCTCAAATAGTTTGCCTACATGCAAGAAAGGTTTGCAATCCTCATGTTGCGGCGGGGCATCCATCAATACTTTGGTAGAACCATCCGCAAAGGTGGCGCGAAAGTAGCGCCTAAAACTGGCATCGGCAGAAGCGGGAGTTAGATTGAAGGGTTGATTGGGATACAGGCTGGAAAGCCACTCGGTAAGCTGTTTCTGACGTTGCATTTGCGTTGCCTTAATGGTGATTTTGTGAGATTTTAGCACCTTAATTTAATTGCTCACTCCATGCCTTTCCGTTTGTTGCGCCTCCTCCTTCTCGTGTTATTCATTTCACCTACCTTAAGCGTGGGCGAGGAAAACGTGTTGCCGCTCAAACTCGATCGCACCTTCAACAGATTGCCCGACCCCATTGAAAAAACGGCCGTATTTATTGAGGCGGATCACATTGAGGCGAATCAAGGTCGCCAATTTAAGGCGACGGGCAATGCTCGCTACCGTGAGCACACGCAAGCTGTCAGTGCAGACGAGATGCTTTACGACGACGTGCAACAGCAATTTACCGCGCAAGGATCGGTGGTCATTGAACAGCCACACTCCACCGTGCGTGGCACGCAGTTCAACTTAAATTTGGACACCCACATAGGCGATCTGCAACAACCTGTATTTTATTTTGAAGAAAACCATGCTCGCGGCAGCGCCGAAAAAGTCAACATTGCAGGCACACAGTATTATGAATTTGAAAATGCCAACTACACCACTTGCCCTATTGAACAGGATGATTGGATGTTAAAAATGAGTCGGCTAACAATTGATCGCGCGGCCCAAGTGGGCGTTGCACATCATGCGCGCATTGAATTTTTTGGCGTGCCCTTGCTGTACACCCCGTGGATGGACTTTCCCTTAAACAGTAATCGTCGTACGGGTGTGTTGAGCCCCCTTTTTGGGAGTACGCATTCCAGCGGGACAGAACTAACCGTGCCGTATTACCTCAACCTTGCGCCCTATGTGGATGCCACGTTATCACCGCGTTGGCTAGAGAAACGCGGCACACAACTGAATAATGAGGTGCGTTATTTGCAGCCTAATTTTGCGGGCGAACTGCAAGCAGATGCCTTGCTCAATGACAATCTTTCGCACACCAATCGCACCCATTTTTCCCTCAAGCATGGACAGCAATTAGGCTACGGTGTCAGCGCCTCGCTCAATCTGAATCGGGTGTCGGATGACAATTATTATCGCGACGTGGCGACCACCGTGGCCGCCACGTCACAAACAAACTTGTTGCAAGAAGGGGTGTTGAATTACGCCGTGTGGGGCTGGCAAACCTCGGCGCGAGTACAGCATTATCAAACCCTACAAGACCCGCTAGCGCCTGTGTTAGCGCCGTATTGGCGGCATCCGCAACTCAACGCTTCCACGCAACAATCGCTACTCGGTGCGACTCTGGCTTTGCATAGCGAATACGTCGATTTTCGCCATCCCACGCTGGTCAATGGGCGGCGCTTGGTCACTTACCCGTCAATTAGCTATCCCTTGTTAAGTCATTCAGGTTACTTTTTAACACCCAAAGTAGGGGTGCACCGCACCCAATACGCACTCGACACCAACACCGCAGGTTATTTACCCAATAGCATTCGCACCCTGCCTATTTTTAGTTTAGATAGCGGTCTGATCTTTGAACGTAGCGACTCTTTCCTCGGCAATGGCTATATGCAAACCCTTGAGCCGCGCGCTTATTACGTGCGCATTCCGTATCAAGATCAAAGCTTGTTGCCCAATTTTGATACCGCACAAGCGCCCTTCAGCTTTAGCCAAATGTTCACCGAAAATCGTTTTTTGGGCAGCGACCGTGTAGGCGATGCGGATATGCTCACGGTCGCGCTCACCTCGCGCGCCATCGACGATGAGGATGGTGTGGAGCGCATTAAAATTGCGGCGGCGGAACGTTTCACGTTTAGCGAGCCATTAGTGAATTTCGCCACCCCGACTAATCGCACCACGCGCTCTGATATTTTGCTCACCGCAGGTGGACGTATGACACGCCATTGGACGCTGGATAGCCTGCTGCAATTTAATCCCAATGCGAATGTCACCGAGTCTTATAACGTCGCCGCCAGTTATAAACCCGAAGCGGGTAAGGTGCTTAATTTAGGTTACCGCTACACACGCGGCATTTTGAAACAGATGGACATTGCCACACAGTGGCCTATTTCTGGACGCTGGCACAGCGTAGGCCGCTTCAATTATTCCTTGCATGACCAGCGTATTTTGGAAGCGCTAGGAGGGCTTGAGTATAATGAGAACTGCTGGACGCTACGCCTTGTTGCCCAAACCTTTGCTACCGCTGCCAAAGAAACCACCACGGGCGTTTTCGTACAATTAGAACTTAACGATTTAGTCCGCATTGGTTCTGACCCACTTGCCGCTTTACGCACCAGCGTCATCGGCTATACCAAACTAAATGATGTTCAGGCCGCCCCGTCCATACAGGGCTTGCAATAACTCAACCTATGAATGTGCACATGAAAATTATTCCTGCCCTGCTGTTGTCTGTCTTCACACTCTCTGCACATGCCGCTACCCCACTTGCACTCGATCACATCCGCGCTGTGGTGAACGACAATGTCATCACCCAACTTGAATTAAACCAAAAAGTCGGCGCAGCAGTTAGGCAATTGCAGAAACAAGGCACGCAACTTCCAGACGCCAAGGTGCTTGAGAAACAAGTACTGGAACGCATGATTAGCGATTTGTTGCAAACTCAATTCGCCAATGAAAATGGGGTGCGCGTGGATGACGTGCAACTCGACAAAGCACTGGCACGCATTGCCCAGCAAAACAAATTAGACGCGGCCACCTTCCGCGCCAAGCTGGAAGCCGACGGCATTGACTTCAATAAGTTCCGCGAAGAAATTCGCGCAGAAATCGCCTCGGTACGCTTGCGCGAACGCGAAGTGGATAGCAAGCTCATCATTAGCGAAAGCGACATCGAAGACTATCTCGCCACGCAAGCCAACCAAGGCAACAAAGGTGAAGAGCTGCAACTCGCGCACATCTTAGTGGTTGTGCCTGAACAAGCCAGCGCGGACAGCATTCAAACTTACAAACGTCGCGCCGAAGAGGCGCTATCCAAATTAAACGGCGGCGCTTCCTTTGCACAAGTAGCCGCAGGTTACTCGGACGCCAAAGATGCGCTACAAGGGGGCGTGTTGGGCTGGCGTCCGGCCAATCAATTACCCAGTTTATTTTCCGACCCTTTGGGCAAACTCAAAGCGGGTGAATTAACGGGCTTGCTGCGCAGTCCCAGCGGCTTTCATATCATCAAATTGTTGGACAGAAAAACGTCCGATACGCCGGTATTTATTAGCCAAACCCATGCGCGTCACATCCTTATTAAAACCAGCGAGCTAGTGTCGGAAAATGAAGCGAAAGCGCGCTTGCAAGAAATCAAGGCGCGCATTGATAAAGGGGCCAATTTTGCTGAAGAAGCTAAATTACATTCCGAAGATGGCAGCGCCCCGCAAGGCGGTGATTTAAGCTGGCTATCCCCTGGCGAGACCGTGCCTGAATTTGAAAAGGCGATGGATGCACTCAAGGTCAACCAAGTGAGTGGCTTGGTGCAATCGGGGTTCGGCTGGCATTTGATACAAGTGTTGGAACGTCGCAATACCGATGTCAGTGTGGAGCAAAAGAAACAGCAGGCACGCAACGCCATTCGTGCTTACAAATCAGATGACGCGTACCAAGATTGGCTACGCCAATTGCGTGACCGCGCCACCCTAGAATACCGAGATTAATATGATCATCGCGAAGCGATTTCGTTCGCCTCCTCTCCCGCTTGCGGGAGAGAATTGAGGAGAGGGGAAGTGACCGGCCCTCTCGCCATCACATCGGGCGAGCCCTCTGGTATCGGCCCCGACCTGTGCATGCAGCTCGCAGGACATGCCTATCCACTGGTCGTTATTGCAGATAAACAGATGTTGCAACAACGCGCGGCACAACTCGGCTCGGCCGTCTCTCTACACGACTACAGCAGCGCAACGCCTTATGTCGCAGGCAAATTAAGCGTATTGCACATTCCTGCGGCACAGCCTGTCATCGCAGGGAAGCTGGACACTCGAAATGCCTCTTACGTATTAAAGACGCTAGATCGAGCGCTAGAAGGTTGTGTATCTGGCGAGTTCGCTGGCATGGTCACCGCCCCCGTCCACAAAGGCATCATCAACGATACTGGCATCCCCTTCACAGGCCATACCGAATATCTGGCCGAGCAGACCCACACACCGCTCGTCGTGATGATGCTGGCAGGTGGCGGCATGCGTGTAGCGCTTGCCACCACCCATCTGCCTTTGCGTGAAGTGGCTGATGCGATCACACAACCGCTGCTGGAAGATATCCTACGCATTCTGAATCGCGATCTGCAACGCCGTTTCGGTATCACCCATCCGCGCATCTTGGTCGCCGGACTCAATCCTCATGCGGGCGAAGGCGGCCACTTGGGGCGCGAAGAGTTGGATGTGATGATTCCAGTGCTGAACAAATTGCGCGCAGAAGGCATGAACGTGAGCGAACCGCTACCTGCGGATACCCTGTTCGCCGCACACCGTTTGCGCGAATGCGATGCGGTGCTAGCGATGTATCACGACCAAGGCTTGCCTGTTCTCAAACACGCCAGTTTCGGCGAAGGCGTGAACATCACCCTCGGCCTCCCCATCATCCGCACCTCCGTCGATCATGGCACCGCGCTCGAATTAGCCGGTACGGGCAAAGCCAATGTCGGCAGCTTGTTGGAGGCGATCAAAGTCGCAATAGAAATGGCAAAAAATGAGCGGGCATAAGGCAAAAAAACAGTTTAGTTCCGGCATCACGCGCTACGCGCATGAGCCTTCTCTGAAATGCTTTTTGGAGAAATTCAAATGAATCACAAAGCCAAAAAGCATTTTGGACAGAACTTCCTCGTCGATCAGAACATCATCGCTGACATCGTGCGTTGCATCCGCCCCGAGGCGAATGACAACATGGTGGAGATCGGCCCGGGACTCGGTGCGCTGACACGCCCGCTGTTGAAGCAACTGGACAAGCTACATGTGGTAGAGATCGATCGCGACATCATCGCGCGCCTGAAGACGGACTATCCGCAGGACAAGATCGTCATCCATGAAGGCGACGCCTTGCAGTTCGACTTCGCGACATTAGGCACGCCGCTGCGCATCGTGGGCAACCTGCCCTACAACATCTCCTCACCGCTGCTGTTCCACTTCGCCGATCACGCCGCGCGCATCACTGACATGCATTTCATGTTGCAGAACGAAGTGGTAGAACGTATGGTGGCCGAGCCTTCCACACCCGCCTACGGACGCCTGTCCGTGATGCTGCAATACCGTTTTTACATGGAGAAGTTGCTCGACGTGCCGCCGGAGTCTTTCCGCCCCGCACCCAAGGTCGATTCTGCCATCGTGCGCATGATCCCCATGCCCGCCGACAAGATCATCGTGAAAAATGAATTGTTGTTTGCACAGATTGTGGGCACCGCTTTTGGCCAACGTCGCAAGACACTGCGCAACACGCTTAAAGCATTTCTAACGGAAGCCGAGTTCGCACAACTCGGCATTGACTCGCAGTTGCGCGCGGAGAATCTGGGCGTGGCAGAATTCGCGCGCATCGCCCAGCATTGCGACAACAAGTAATTTCAATCACGTCATCGGCTGCCGAATGATGGTTTTCCATTTTTCTGGGGCAGCCTTGCGTAGATCGCTCAAGTAAATCTCGTGGTGTTTGCCGCGTCGCTGGCTACCGCTGGTTTCAATAAATTGATGCACTCGTTCGATATTTGGCCCTTCTTCGCTGAACGGACCGATGTGCATAAGTTGCGCACACACGCCCTCGTCGAATTTCTCGAAACGTAGCTTGTGCAGTGCGACAGGGTCTTTCCTCTTTTTTACGTCCGCCATCGCTGCCTCCACCATTTCCTTGGTGATGAAGTCGGGTTGCGCGACCAACACCGTCCATAACCAGCTCGATTTATCTCCCTGCGAGAACGCACTCATATCCTCCGCCCACCACAACGCCTCCAGCGGCATCACGCCGTAGTCAGTCGCCAGCTCACCCTTCTTCACCATGAATTTGAGCGTGTAAGCGACCGAGTACACCGCCGAGATGGCATCGGCAAATTCCTGCGAGTTGTTCGGATCGCCTTTGCCGTCCACCATCAAGTAATGCATCGGCGGCACGACGACTTGCGCCACAGCTTTAGTGGAAGGTTGATACAAAGGCTTCAGGGCTTTTTTGAGGTCGATTTTTTCCATGTTCTTCTTCCTACACCAAGGGTAAATAAATATCCGTCAGCAAGTCTGCGGGGGCGGTGTCCAACGGCGTATTGAGATATTCCTCGAACGGTGGTGCATCACGCAATTCGCGTCCCGATTGCAGAAGCCAAGTTCCAAATAACCATTCGTAAGCCGCAGACAAGGCATCGTAAGCGCCACGATGTCGCAACACGGCATATCTGCCTCCTGCAATCGTAACGCGCTCAATTGGCGGCTCTAACGCGCACGCTTTGCTAATTGAGAAGCAGGCCCGAGAACGTAATTGATCTTCAGCCACCGTCGCTGGGTCATCGTAGTAAAGGGCAATCATGCGGCTGTCTGGTGTAATCAAATTACGCGATTCCAGCCAACTGCCCAGTTGGCCAAATGCTTGGCTGATCTGCAAATAGGAGCCGCTATGTTTAATGCTGACCACTTCTAAATCAGGAAGGTTTTGATAGGTGATGTTGTACATGGCTAAACTCCTTTCAAGACTGTTGGATTGGTATTGAGCATGACTTCCCTGCGTGCGATACCGCGCTGGCGGCATGCCGTAAGTTGCGGAGAAAACGCGCGTGAATGACTGAACATTTTTATAACCTGCTTGCCGTGAAATATCTTCAACGGGCATTGCTGACTGCGCCAATTGACTAGCGGCTCGATGTAGACGCAATCTGCGCACCGTAGTAGTGACGGTCTCACCGCGCACCGCCCGATAGATACGATGAAAATGGTAAGGGGACAGATAAGCGACTTCGGCCAGCCTGTTCAGGTCTAATTCATCATCTAGATGCGCGTAAATGTAGGCCGTCACCCGCGCCAGTCGCTCGTCGTAGTTGATGTATTTCGCGGAAGTATCCATAAAGAAAAATTCGTTTTTGATGTGTTGTGTCGTATTTAATCACGCCTCGATTTAACAAATCTTGCGCAGATATTCTGGACTGCCAATCACTTGAGCCGACGCGGCCCACAAGGCTTTCGGGTAGAATCACGCCCTATCGAATCAACGCGTAACAACATCCATCATGGCCGACATTCCTCCCATCGTTCTCACCTTTGCCGCTACTGACCCCAGCTGTGGGGCAGGCATGCAAGCCGACATTCTCACCATCGCCAGCATGGGTTGCCATCCACTATCGGTTATCACGGCCATCACGGTGCAGGATTCCAGCGGAGTAGACGACATTCAGGCGATTGATTCAGATTGGGTGGTTGACCAAGCGCGCACGGTGTTGGAAGACATGCCAGTGGCGGCCTTCAAAATTGGCTTGCTGGGCAGCATTGAAAATATCGCGGCCATCGCTGAAGTTATTTCCGATTATCCCGACATCCCTCTGGTATTCGACCCCGTGTTGGCTTCGGGTCGCGGCGATGAATTGGCGAACGAGGACATGCTGGATGCGATGCGCGAATTGCTGTTGCCGCAGACCACCATCCTCACCCCGAACAGCATGGAAGCGCGCCGTTTGATTATTGATGAAGACAACGAGGCGGATGACCCTAATTTGGCGGAAAGCGCAAAGCGCATTTTGTTGCTCGGTTGCGAATACGTGCTTATCACGGGCACCCACGAGAACACACCCAAGGTCATCAACACTTTGTATGGCGAACGCGGGCTGGTACGTGCCGACACTTGGCCACGCCTGCCTGGCATCTATCACGGCTCTGGCTGCACTTTGGCTTCCGCGATTGCCGCTCTGCTGGCGAACGGCTTGTCGATGGAAGATGCCGTACACGAAGCACAGGAATACACCTGGGAGGCATTGAAATACGGTTTCCGTCCTGGTATGGGGCAACACATCCCGGATCGTTTGTTCTGGGCACGTGACGAAGAAGGCGAAGAAAAAGACGGTGAAGAGACTCGCCACTAAAGCAATGCATTCACGCCATACCGTTCGTCCCGAGTGCTGCGCATCGCGCAGTGTATCGAGGGATTCCGGCGCGAAATGCGCCGGATGGTTCGATGCGGCCAACGGCCTACTCACCACGAACGGATATTGGGTACAACCATGATTCAAGGCCTGTACGCCATCACGCCAGACCTTGCTGACACCAATGAGTTGCTGCGTAAAGTTCGCCTCGCGCTACAAGGCGGCGCACGCGTACTGCAATACCGCAACAAGACAGCCGATGCTGCACTTCAATTGCGGCAAGCATCCGCCTTAAGAGACCTCACCCGCGAGTTCAATACCACCTTCATCGTGAACGATGATGCGGCACTCGCCGCAAAGGTCGATGCCGATGGTGTGCATCTAGGTGGCGAAGACGGCAGTGTGGCAGCAGCACGCGCGCTGCTCGGTGAATCCAAGCTCATCGGGGTATCTTGCTATAATCGCGCGCCTTTGGCGTTGGCGGCTCTACAGCAGGGTGCGGATTACGTGGCGTTTGGTGCGTTCTTCCCATCGAGTGTGAAACCCGAAGCCGTGAAGGCCGAAGTGTCCATGTTGCGCGGAGCGCGCCATGAGATTCACGTACCCATCGTCGCCATCGGCGGCATCACGCAACAGAATGGCGCGATGCTAATTGAGGCTGGTGCAGATTCACTGGCAGTCATCTCGGCACTGTGGGACGCGCCCGACATCGAACAAGCAGCAAAAGAATTTTCAACTTTATTCAGTAGGACTTAAGCAATGACATCTCACAATCAAGAACTCTTCGACCAATCCCAGAAGCTCATCCCTGGCGGTGTGAATTCGCCCGTGCGCGCATTCAAATCCGTGGGTGGCACACCGCTGTTCTTCAAGCGCGGCAAGGGTGCTTACGTGTGGGATGCAGACGACAAGCAATACATCGACTACGTGAATTCTTGGGGGCCGATGATCGTTGGGCACTGCCATCCCGAAGTGGTGAAAGCTGTACAAGCTGCGGCCGCCGAAGGCTTGGGCTTCGGTGCGCCAACGGCTGCGGAGTTGGAGATTGCTGAAACTTTGTGCAAGATTCTTCCGTCGCTGGAGATGGTGCGTCTGGTCAGCTCCGGCACCGAGGCGACGATGACGGCGATTCGTTTGGCGCGAGGCTTCACTGGCCGTTCACGCATCATCAAATTCGAAGGTTGCTACCACGGTCACTCAGATGGCCTGTTGGTGAAAGCGGGCTCCGGCGCGCTGACCTTCGGCCAACCTAGCTCTTCCGGCGTGCCCGCTGAGATCGCTGCGTTGACCACGGTGCTGGATTACAACGATGCAGCTGGTCTGGAAAAAGCCTTTGCCGAATATGGCAACGAGGTCGCCGCTGTCATCGTCGAGCCGGTCGCGGGCAATATGAATCTGATCCTACCGAAGCGCGAGTTCCTCGACGCGATGCGCAAGCTTTGCACCCAGCACGGTGCGGTGTTGATCCTTGATGAAGTCATGTCCGGCTTCCGCGTCGGCTTGCAAGGCGCGCACGGCCATTACGGCATCAAGCCGGACCTCATTACACTGGGCAAAGTGATGGGCGGTGGTCTGCCTGCCGCAGCATTCGGCGGACGTCGCGACATCATGCAATGCCTCGCCCCGCTCGGCGCGGTGTATCAGGCAGGCACCTTGTCGGGCAATCCCGTCGCCGTCGCCGCAGGCTTGACCACCTTGAAGCTGGTGCAAGCGCCCGGCTTTTACGAGCGCTTGACGCAGCTTGCCAAACAGATGACGGAAGGCCTGACCGCCGTCGCTAAGAAACACGGCATCCCTTTCAGCGCGCAATCCATCGGCAGCATGTTCGGCCTCTATTTCAGCGCGAACGTCCCGACCTCTTATGCCGAGGTGATGGCCAGCGACAAGGCCGCGTTCAATCGCTTCTTCCATGCCATGCTGGCCGAAGGTGTGTACCTTGCACCCTCCGCATTTGAGGCCGGCTTTGTGTCGGCGGCGCATAGCGATGCGGACATCGCAGCGACCATCGCGGCGGCTGACAAAGTCTTCGCGGCCTGGAAATAAACCGTAGCTCTTTATCGTTTCGTCATTCCCGCCTTTCGACAGGCTCAAGATAAACTGCCCTTCGGGCAGGCGGGAATCCAGTGCCGTTATTCAATATGCTTTGGGTTTTGTCCTGCTTCGCAGGAATCATTTAATGACTGGATTCCCGCTTTCGCGGGAATGACGGAATCTTCGAGGAATCAAAATGGGCTTATTTTCCAAAGCGACCTTCTACACCACGGTCAACCACATCAAGGACCTTCCTTTCCACGGCGGAAAGGAAGTCGCCTTTGTGGGCCGCTCCAACGCAGGTAAATCGAGCGCCATCAATACTCTGGCGAACCATGTGCGTCTGGCTTACACCAGCAAGACACCGGGCCGCACGCAACACTTGAACTACTTCGATCTGGGTGAGCAACGTTTCATCGTTGACTTGCCAGGCTACGGTTACGCCAAAGTGCCGCCCGATGTACAGGCACATTGGGAAGAGCTGTTGGGTGAGTACCTGCAAACGCGCGAGGAACTGGCGGGTTTGATCATCATCATGGATGCGCGCCATCCACTCACCGATCGCGATAAATGGATGATGGGCTGGTTCGCCATCACACAGAAACCCGTGCACATCCTGCTGACGAAATCGGACAAGCTGAGCCGCCAGCAATCCACACAGACTTTGCGTGAGGTGAATGCATTCTTGCAGCAGAACTTCCCGCAATGCTCAGCGCAACTGTTCTCTAGCTTGAAGAAGGTGGGAGTGGCAGAAGCGGAAGGTGTGATTGGGAAGTGGTTCGCTGACGAACCTGCTGAGATTTAAATTTGGACTGCCCGACAGCGGACATAGCATCTGGCAGAAACTAACACATAAGAGACATATCTGCTTCTCGATAACGGACACTTAACGCGGAATTAACTGGCTCCGCGCTTTTGCGGAGTCTGGGTTGAATCCAAGTGGGATTAATTGCATTCGCGCTCCAAGTACCAACCATTATTAAGCAGAGTAATCTCGAAAAAATTTCCCTCGCTATGTTTTTCCGTCGGGGTGGGTGGCACCTTTCGCCAATTAATACTTCCGCTGCAACCATATGTAACAAGCCCCGAGCGATCCACCAACACAGATACTTGGGGAGGATTATTTTCAGTTCGGTTGAAACTTACTTGTTCTGAACCGGTTGATGCAAAGAGTTGTTTGTATTCCCTGTAGCGCTCTTCACTCAGCCCCATTGCTTTTAATGCCTCAGTAAGAGAAAGCTGGATTTTGTAATCATTATAGTGCGTCCACTCGCCACGATCTTTTCTGTACTCACCAATGGCATCGAAACCAACAACGAAATATTTTCTTTCTCCCGCATCAACTTTGATCATTTGAGAAAGTTTCTCAAACGCATCAGGAGCTGTTGTGTATTTTGAAGCCAAGTCAGCCGCTGATGGTGTACGCTGGCACGAGACCAGAACTGACATCGCAATTGCTAATAGCGCAAGCTTACGCATAACATTTATTAGACGGACACAGCGGTCCGTATTATTAAAAATAGTGAGGTGCGCATATTTTTCATAACCAACTGATTAATTTTGAATCACCTGTTTTTGTCTGTCCGTATATGCGTAATAGTAAGGGCGGGGACCAAGCGTCTCTTATTGGCCGATTGGCGAAGTCTAACCACGATTTCTCATTGCCACAAAGCGGACACTCGACAACCACTAGCCCAACAATACCAACCCCCACACCGCGCAGATCGTCAGCAGGCTGATGAACACCGCTGCGCTGCCAATATCTTTGGCGCGCTTGGCGAAGGGGTGATGATCCAACGAAGTGTGATCTACTGCCGCTTCGATGGCCGAGTTCAATAGTTCGACGATCAACAGCAGCAACACACTCGCCACCATCAACGCTTTACCGAGCCCACTCGCGGAAGTGAGGAATGCGGCGGGAATCAACACCACCGCCAGCAGCACATCCATGCGAAATGCATCTTCATGTTTGAATGCGGCACGCAATCCATCCATGGAATAGAACATCGCGTTCCAGAGTCGTTTCAAACCGGTCTTGCCTTTGTATGGATTATTCATTGCGCTATCTCTACCCAAGTCGCCGCATCTGCGGTCGCGGGCGAATTATAATTCAGCCCATGACTCGCCACCTCCGCCAATCTGCCTGAAATCGAACATGATCAAGCGTCTTTCGCCGTGGCTCGCCCATCCCTATCTGCGCATCCTCATCCTGCTGGCGATCTTCATTCTGCCCGCGACGGTGATGCGCCTTGCGCTCTATGTGGTCCATGCCGATGATTTCAGTGGCTTGAGCTTTGGGCAGGTTCTGGTCGCGTTCATCGTCGGCCTGCGCTTCGACATTTCCATCACGGTGACGATGATCGGCATTCCAGTGTTACTCATGCTATTGCCGTTCCGCTGGAGCCATCATCGTTATTGGCAGTACGCTTGGGGCGCGTTCATCTTCATCGCGTGGATACTCTTCATCTTGCTGCTGGTGATGGACACGATCTACTTCGGGCAAGTGCATCGGCATATCGGCTCGGAGGTGAACACCCTATCCAATGATGTGGGTTCGATGGTGAGCATCGCGCTGATGGAATACAAGTTGGCCCTGCTCTTGTTCGCACTGGCCATGTCGATGGGCGCATGGTTGTGGTGGCGTTTGTTGCGACCTATCCCAGCCCATCCGCATCGTCCTTGGTTGCGCCTGTTGATGCTTCCCATCCTATTCCTCTTGCTCTTGATCGCAGGGCGAGGCGGCTACACGGGAAAACCGATGGGCGTCGGCGAGGCGTTCTTCTCCGACTCCTTAGCCCAAGGTTATCTGACGATGAATGGCGCGTTCGCTATCACGCACGCACTGATCGAGAAAGAGCCACCCGTAAAGTCGTTCATGCCGCAAGCACAAGCGGATGCCATCGTGCAGGCACAGCTCACTAGCCCCAACGCTCGTTTCATTTCTCCAGACTATCCCCTCGCCCGTATCACTGTTGGCGATGGGCATAAGAATAAACCCAACGTAGTGGTGCTGATGTTGGAAAGCTGGGGGGCGTTGCACATGGATGCAATACGTCGTGAGATGAAACTGCCACCACTCGGCGCAACACCAAACTTCGACCAATTGGCCAAACAAGGACGCCTCTACACGCATTTCTATGCCAATGGTCAGCGCTCTATCCAAGGGGCGGCGGCGATACTAGCGAGCCAACCCACCTTGCCTTCTATGCCTTTACTCGGTTTGGGAATGGAGCAGAATCGACTGAGCTTCATGGGTGAATTGGCGCAGAGCCAGAACTACCAAACGATCTTCTTGCAAAGCAGCGATCACAGCTCGTTCCACTTTGATTCCATCGCAGCGCGTGCTGGCTTCAAGGAATATCGCGGCGCGGAAGAGATACCGAACGTACACGAACATCCCAAGCAGGCGAAGACCTGGGGCACGTGGGATCACAACACCTTCCAAGAAGCGAACCAGCTCTTCGCTAGCGCGCAAAAGCCTTTCTTGGGATTCATCTTCACTTCGACGACGCACACGCCTTGGATCATTCCCGATGCGCGCTGGAACAAATATACGAGCGGCTCAGACTGAGACAAATTCTTGAACACCTTGTTCTACGCCGACTGGGCATTAGGGCAGCTAATGGACGCGGCGAAACGCGATGGATATTTTGATGACACCCTTTTCGTCATCACGGCAGATCACGCCAATGAGTTCGTCGAGAAGACTGAACACGTACCAAATCAATTCCACATCCCACTATTGATAGTCGGCCCCGGTGTGAAGACTGGCATTGATGAACGCACAGGCAGCCAGGTGGACATCATCCCCACTTTGATCGATCTGTGCGGCTGGTCAGTCACCTATGCAGGACTGGGACGTTCGCTGGTGGACGATACGCGCAATGCAGACCGTGCGGCGTTCACGGTACGCGGCGATGTGATGGATTGGATCACGCGTGAGGGCTGGGTCTCACACAATCTGGACAAGCGCATTGGTACGTCGCCCGCATTAGCCCCGGAAACAGCGAACACATTGGAGCTTAAACTATTAGCCTCTTATCAAATGCTGATGCAACTTCAGCTCAATAATCGCTTCATGCCTGTAGGGAATCATTGAACACAACCCCTCCTCCTGTGGGAGCTCGATTTATCGGGCGATGGCTCTCTCAATAAATCATCGCCCGATGAATCGGCCTCCCACATAAGACAGGAACCTTTCCACGGCGAATCAACCACCCAAAAAAACTTTTCACCCCCTCATTAGGAATTACCCCTCCTCCTGTGGGAGCTCGATTCATCGAGCGATGGGCCTCTCAATAATTCATCACCCGATGAATCGGGCTCCCACAGGAGCACCTCACACCTCAATCTAACTCACCAATTTTTTGCCACGGGCGTGGCACATTGCACTTGGATAATTTCGCGGTTGTCGAGGCGTATTGCGGTCAATGGCCCACCCCATAAACATCCCGTGTCGAGTGCGATGATGTTTGGTGTAACTCTCAATCCCAGCGCTGACCAGTGACCAAAAATTACCGTGGCATCTTGGCTGGCGCGTTGTGGCACATCAAACCACGGCAAATAATCAGCGGGGATTTTTTCGACTTCGCCTTTGAATTTGAATTCCATCTCGCCCTGTACCTTACAAATGCGCATGCGTGTAAAAGCATTGGTGATTACGCGCAAACGTTTATAGCCAGTGAGCTTGTCATCCCAAACGTTCGGTGTGTTGCCATACATGTGCGCCAAAAATTCTACGTGTTTGTCACCCCGCAAAGCCGTTTCCACCTCACGCGCCAACTGTGCGGCTTGTTGCACATTCCATTGCGGCAGCAACCCCGCATGCACCATCACATGGTCGCCTTCGGCATACATCAGGCGTTGCTGGCGTAACCATGTAAGCAATTCATCGCAGTCCGGCGCTTGCAAAAGTTCATCCAAGGTATCGCTACGATGCAACTGCGCCACCCCCGCCGCCACCGCCAGCAAGTGCAAATCGTGATTCCCCAATACCGTCATCGCACTGTCGCCCAAGGACTTCACAAAACGTAAAACTGCCAACGAATCAGGCCCGCGATTGACTAAATCGCCCACCAACCACACTTTATCTTGCGCAGGGTCGAAGTGAATTTTCTCCAGCAATTGCTGAAGCTCTACGTAACAACCTTGTATATCTCCTACGGCATAAATCGCCATGCATCACCTCGTTTGCTTGTCTTGTAGAATAGCGTATCAGAGTTTTGTGACGTTCCCATGCTGTTCAATTCCTACACTTTCATCTTTCTGTTTCTGCCTATTGTGCTGCTCGGATTTTTCCAGCTGGCACGCTGGCATCCTGCGTATGCGGCGGGATGGTTGGCACTGGCCTCGTTGTTTTTTTACGGCTATTGGAATCCCGCTTATGTGGGCTTATTGCTGGGTTCTATTGTATGCAATTACGCTTTCGGCCTATGGATTGCCAAAGCAGGTGTGCAACATGCTGCAGCCCGTAAAAAGCAGGTTCTGATATTTGCTCTGACCGCCAATTTATTGCTGTTGGGCTATTACAAATATGTGAACTTCTTTCTCGCCAGCGCTAATTCACTGACGGGCGGCAGCCTCACTTTAGGCGACATCATGCTGCCGCTGGGCATCTCGTTTTTTACCTTCACGCAAATCGCTTTCCTAGTGGACACCTATCAAGGCAAAGTGAAGGAATACAACTTCATCCACTACGTGTTGTTCGTTACCTACTTCCCGCACTTAATTGCAGGGCCCGTGTTGCATCACAAAGACATGATGCCGCAGTTCGCCCACCGCGCCACTTATCACGTTAACTGGGATAACGTTGCAACAGGATTACTTCTATTCACCCTAGGCTTGTGCAAAAAAGTGTATTGGGCAGATTCGCTTGCCCCTTTTGCCACGGCGATTTTTGATGGGGTGAATCACGGCATGAGCATCGGCGTGTTGCCTACTATATGGGAGGCATGGTCGGGTGCGCTGGCGTACACCTTGCAAATCTATTTCGATTTCTCGGGCTACACCGACATGGCGTTGGGCATCGCGCTCATGTTCAACATTCGCTTACCCATCAACTTCAATTCGCCTTACCAATCCACCAGCATTATTGAATTTTGGCGGCGTTGGCACATCACCCTGTCTACTTTTTTGCGCGACTACCTATACATTCCGCTGGGTGGCAATCGTCACGGCAAGCTGCGCCGTTACGGTAATTTGTTTGCAACGATGTTGTTAGGGGGCTTATGGCACGGTGCGGGATGGACGTTCGTGGTGTGGGGCGCTTTGCACGGCGCGTATCTCGCGCTTAATCATCTGTGGCGCGAACAAGTTGCTGAACCTTACTTACGCTGGATGCCAAATTGGATAGGCATCCTCGTGGGTGGCACACTCACCTTTATGGCAGTCGTTGCAGCATGGGTAGTGTTCCGTGCCGACACATTGGCGCAAGCGGTCGTGATGTGGCAAGCCATGTTCGGCATCGAGTATCGTGCAATCACTTTTGATGCGGTCACGCATGGCAATTTACTGTTACAGGCCGATATGTCGGGGCGCAGCTTGATGCTGTTGCTAGTGCCTGGACTGCTGTGGGTGTGGCTGTTTCCTAACTCATCACGTCTGCGTTTCATCAAGGACAGTGCTGTGTTGATGTTGGCGCAAGCAGCGCTAGTACTGTACTTGTTATTTCAAGTGATTGACCAATTTGGCAGCTACAGTCCGTTTCTTTATTTCCAGTTCTAATATGAACCACGCCAAATTATTTTCGGTGTTTGTCAGCATTTCGATACTCACTTACGGTGCAATTGCTTTTTATTTTCTGCCCATCGCTACTTTTCAAGGCGAGCTGACACGCATGGCGTTGTTGCCTGAATCTTTGTTCGGCTGGACTAAACCGCAAGCGCAATTGGATGTGCAATGGATGCAGCAAGCCACAATGCAGGAAGCGGATGTGCTGGTGATTGGCGATAGTTTTTCAGACAGTCGCGTGTGGCAAACCGTTTTAACTCAACATCAACTAAAAGTTCGGACGGTGTCGTGGAACAGCATGCAGGGGATTTGCGCGGATTTCTCGGACTGGGCAAAAGCTCAAGGATTCAGGGGTAAATATGTGGTTGCCGAAATTGTCGAACGCAATCTGATTGGCACCTTGCAACGCTCAATGGATTGCAAGCAAACACAGTATCGTACGCACAGCAGCGTGGATGCGCCACGCTACCCGCCCGCAGCGTCGTTTGACCCGACACTGGGAAATTATGCAGGCCAACTTTCCACAGGCATTCAAACGCGAATCAATGTGCATGAATATGAGGTGCGGAGTGGGGCGCGAGATTTTCAGCTATGGGAAATTCCCAACAACGTAAAAGTGGCTCGGGTGAATAATGGTTGCGCCTATTTCAGCCATGCGCGTTGCAACGATGCTTTATTTTTGGGAGAAGATGAAGCTACTGAAGTAAATGCAAAAGCCTTTGATTTAGTTGCAGCGCATAGCGCTCGCTTACAAAATTTCACCGCCATCTGGGTGGTTGTGCCGAATAAAGCTACGACTTATTTATATCCGCATAAGACGTTTTGGCAGGAAGCAGAACGTCGCTTGTCTATGCCCAATTTGTTGCAGGTGAACCAGCGCGCGTTACACGAAAAAACAGTCGATTTGTATCCCGCCAACAACACACACTACTCAACCACGGGATATCTATTGATGGGTGATGCGATTTACAAAACGATGCGGCAAGCAGCGGGACACTGAAGAGGCTTCTCCGAGTCCTCCTACAGAGGGCGCCCCCAGAGAAGAAGTGACAACTTGATTCAATCGCTCTTCTCCCATTTTCCCCGACCCGGCATAGGATCCCATGCGGCAATGCCATCCAGCGGATAGTTGTAGCGCAAGGTATAACGCACGCGGCGTAATTTCCCTAGCCACGTATTGCTCACGGTATTGTGTGGATTTGCGGCAGTGTTACCACCATCGGGATTGCGTAGCGTGGGTAAGTAGTTATGATAAAACTCGCGCTGGGTAATGCCCCACTTCATGACGAACATACGCCCGCCTTGGTTGTGCGTAATGCGTCCTGTGCTGGCCATGCCAAAATGATAAAAACGGCTTGCCCCCACCATGCGAAAGTGGCGACATCCCGCCACCCAGAATTTCATCAGCAAGTCATCATCGCTACTCATGCCTGGCGAAAATTCAAGGCTGTAACCACCCAAAATCGCCCACCATTTTTTACTCACTAATGTGGGCTGCATGGCTGCCCCTTCTTTGTCGCCACGAGGGTCTTGCTGATATTCACTTAAGAATTTCGCCTCATCAAATTCGGCGGGCACTCTGCCAAAGTTTTGATGAATGATATTGGGATGACCGCCTGTTTCAGGTTGAATCAGCGTACCAAAAAATAACGCGAGGTCGGTATCGCAGGTGTTAATTGCGTGCACGAAAGCCGTGTCCCAACCGGGCGCGGCCACCATGTCGTCATTCATAAACAGCACCCATTCGTGGCTAGCTTGCGCCATTAAGTAATTCACTGACATGCACACGCCCACGTTTTTATCCGTATAGGTGTAGCGAATATTCTGCGCTTTCACCCATTCCA
Organism: Sideroxydans sp.; assembly: GCA_036171075.1. GTDB lineage: Bacteria > Pseudomonadota > Gammaproteobacteria > Burkholderiales > Gallionellaceae > Sideroxyarcus. Next base: position 37,565 of record JAVHQJ010000122.1, read on the forward strand.
ACGAGCCATCTGAACCTTCATTCACATGCACAATAATTTCGTGCTCGGCACTAGAGTGGCGCTGAATACTTTCCACTGCCAACTTCAAGTGTGCGAGATTATTCCAGCTGGGGATGATGACGGTGAACATAGCAAGAGCCTTATTTTGATTGAGGTGTGGCGTTAATTGCCGTGTGATGAATGTTGTAACAGAATGCCAGTAAAACAGCGATGGTGAAGCTGTAAAACGCCGTCGCCAGCGTTAAATTTAGAAACTCCACGGTGAGTCCATACACCACAAAACCACTGACGAACATCACGCCCATTAAACCGCCACGCTTGATCGATTCATTCGTAGAATGGGCTGCGCGCCAAAAGAGTTTGAGCGGAATAAAGTACACCGCCAAGATAGCCAGCAACCCAAAAATTCCCATGCCTGCGGCTTTGGAGAGGATGTCGTTATGCACTTCGCCTTTGCCTAAATCGGCGGCCATGGCAGTTAGCTTGCCCGCTTCGGCCATCGGTTTCATCTCTGCTGCAAAGCCTTCTGGGCCAACTCCAAAAATTGGATGGCGCACGAACACTTCAACTGCGGCTTTATATAACTGCCAACGCACTCCAACAGAAGTATCACGTTGGCCTGTCTCAAAACTATTTACGTCACTTCCTACTTGGTTCAAACGCTGACTCACTCCCGCATGGGTGCTATACAGCAATACCGCCACGGCTATACCAACAGCCAGCCCACTCACCGCCACTTTAGGGAAAATTTTTCCCCGCCTGAAATACACAATCAACGCAATATAAATGGGAATTGCCAACCACCCACCACGCGATCCAGAGCCAATGGAAGCTGTTATGCCTGCTGCCAACCCCACCAGCTTGAGCAAGCGCAATGACAGTTTGTCTTTGCCAAGCAGGTCGATACTCAAGGCAGATAAGAAACCCAGTGTTAATTCAAAATCGCCAAAGTGAATAAGATCTAACGTATCAATTCCAGAACGCCCCTCTGCCAAATAATGTGCCATCCATAAGCCGCTTATTGCAGCCAATGGGAATGCGTATTGCAGGGTAATAAAAACGTTTAATCGCAAGCGATACATCGCGAGAAAAATAGGAATGGCTAACCAATAGCGCGAAGCGGCATCAAAGGGGTGTCCATCGTAATTTTGAAACCAACTTTGACTAATCAATATCGCCACTGTCATGCCAAACATGGCGAGCACGTAAGGCGTCCACTCACGTTGCCATTCGATAGTATGCATCTCACGCGGACGCGCTGCGAGCAACATTAGTGCGCACAACAACGTGAATAAGAAAGCGGCATTCATGCCACCCTTTACATGCAACATGGCCATTGGGTAAATGAGCAGCAATCCAGCCATCAGCATTTCAAGCACCGTCTTATAGCTCAATTGTATGCGTCTCATTTTTCTTCCTCTTGCTTTAATTGCGCATACACCGATACAAACTCCTGCGCCACCTTATCCCAGCCACGCACAAACTTGGGCGGCGTATCAGTGCGACTTAACTGGTGTTCTACTGCATTCACCCACTCCACCACGGGCGCACTTAAGGCAATCACTTCGCCCGCCTCCACGGTAACCTGTGCCGCTGCACCACACGCATCCGATACCACAACGGGCACACGCGCCGCCATGGCTTCGCTGATGACCATGCCATAGGGCTCGGCTTTGGCCGGATGTAGCAGCACGTCTATTTCGCGCAAATGTTCGGCGTCTTTACGCCAACCCAGCAGACGATAGCCACCTTGCCATCGAGCAAATAAGTGTTCGATTTCACTCGCCTCGGGGCCGATCACCCACAGTTGTAAATGCGGACGTTGCTGACGTAATTGCGCCACAATTTCCACCGCCAGCGACAAGCCTTTACGTTTCCATTCTTTACCTGCAAAACCAATGATGCCGCCATCTTTAGGCACCTCATGCGCGCTACGTTCGACATTGGGCACGACGCCAGGTACGACGGGCGCCGTAAGCTTGTGTGCGTATTCTGGATAATAGTTCGCCAACTGGCGCGCGATGATTTCAGAATTGGGAATGATGAATGTCGGCACGCGTAATTCGCGGCGCTCCAAGAACAATTGCATGGCAATTCGAATCGAGATTTTTTTCCACCACGGCTTGTCGCGCACTGAAGCGAAAGGCGGGCCGTGAATAGTGGTGACATCATGCACGCTGACGCGCTCGTGGCTATGAATAATCCAGCCGGGTTGTGGATGAGCACGTAACCAGTGTGCAACACGCCGACTGAAGCGCCAGTAATACAACCAGCGCGGTCGATAAAACATCTCGCCCAACTCATGCACTTCAATACCTGCGGGCTTATCGACTTTACAAACCTCACATAGCACTTGCACCTGATGTCCCAATTTGGCGAGTTCGAGCGTGGTCTCCCACACATAGCGCTCCGATCCCCCTACTGGGCCATAACGTCTTACGATATGAATTATCTTCATGCGATTCCTGTATTAAATGAGCGGCGTTATAGAATGCACGCATGGCTCATTTGGCTAACGAATGGCCGCTAGTATAACAAGCACAGCCTACAATCCTTTATGCGAAAACCTTAAAGACGGATACCTCCCATGTTCTCTATCATCATCCCTACCTGGAATAACTTATCGCTGCTGCAATTGTGTGTGCGTAGCATCCGTGAAAATTCAGCTTACCCGCATCAAATTATCATTCACGTGAATGACGGTAGCGACGGCTCGCTGGAATGGGTGCGTGCGCAAGGTATCGCGCACACCTCATCACCCGACAACATCGGCATTTGCTTGGCGGTGAACGAATCGGCCATGCATGCCACGCAAGACTACATCCTGTATCTAAATGACGACATGTACTGTTGCCCCGGCTGGGATACGGCGTTAGTGAACAAACTCAAACAGCTCGACACTGATTTGTTCATGCTGTCGGGAACGATGATTGAGCCGCGCGAAACGAACAATCCCTGCGTCATCGTACGTAACTACGGCAGCGATACGGACCATTTTGACGAAACCAAGTTGCTGGCGGAGTTAACCCAACATCAAAAACCAGATTGGCTGGGTGCGACATGGCCACCCACCTTGGTGAGCAAGCGCTGGTGGTTCAAAGTGGGCGGCTATAGCAGCGAGCTGTCCCCCGGCATGAGCAGCGACAATGATTTTTCGATGAAGCTGTGGGATGCGGGGTGCCGCATTTTCTTGGGTGTAGGCGATTCGTTGGTGTATCACTTTCAATGCAAATCGACAGGTAAAGTAAAAAAGAACGATGGAGGTCGTCAGTTCCTCAACAAGTGGGGAATGCGTCAATCGGTGTTCGACCACTATTATTTAAGACGTGGACAAATAGCGCAGGGTTTGAAGTTAGACGAGCCAGAAAACACCCGCGAGTTGCGCTGGCAGTTGTTACGCAGTCGAATTAAACGGGCGCTGGGTTAATTCAGCTCTGTCTCATCTCGATGAGGTTCTCGCACCCTGTGGGAGCTCGATTTATCGAGCGATGAGAATCCCCGAATACCCATCGCCCGATACCCATAGGGTACAAGAACCTCTTCGAGGTGAATCGGGCTCCTACAAAGCCAAGTTCAGCTACCGCGCACGGTGTAGTGCGGCCAGCTTGCGATATTTCAGATAGGTGGTGCGCGTGTTCATCAGCGCAATTTGAAATCCTGCACGGCCATCCAACACACCTAGTCGCACAAAATAGGTACGCATAAATGCCCAGCCCGCACTTAATACGGCACGTATCCAGCTTGCCTGTTTTTCTGCTTGAAACATTTGTTGGGCGGCCGCATCGGAGTAGTGAATCACTTTTCTCTCCACATCGTGCATGGTGAGATAGCTGTAGTGCAGCAATGAGTTTTTCAATTTGGCGGACTCCCCTTGCAGCACAATGCTTTCATGCACAAGGCTATCGGAGAAGCGTCCACTGCCGCGCTTGAATAGGCGCAATACATAGTCTGGATGCCAGCCCGAATGATGAATAAAGGTGCCGCAAAATTGCGAGAGGCGCGGGCAAAAGTAGCCGTTGGCTTTTCCATCTTGTATGGCCTGCTCTAGTTCTGCACGTAATGCGGGGGGCACACGTTCATCCGCATCAATTGAAAATATCCAGTCTTTGCTTGCATACCCCAACGCGCGATTTTTTTGCGGCCCAAAGCCCGGCCAATCATGCGCATAGACTTGTGCGCCCATTTCTTTGGCAATTTCTTGTGTGCCGTCTGTGCTGCCTGAATCGACTACGATGATTTCATCTGCCCACGCAACCGACTGCAAGCAATCGCGAATGTTGGCGGCTTCGTTTTTGGTAATGAGAATGACTGACAGCGTTTGCATTATTTATTGGGTGTCGGCGTGTATTCCGGTACCCAATGACGTAAGCGCAAACGTACTTCATCATCTGTTTTTGCACTGTCGTTTTGCACCCAATTTAACAAGTCTTGAAATTCTGTGTGGCTGACGGTGCGCGCTTGTCCGATGCGTAGTTTTGGATGCGGTGTAGGCAAGGTATTTTCATCATCCGCCAATAATTCTTCATACAATTTTTCACCGGGGCGCAGACCTGTGAATTCGATTTTTATATCGTTTTCACTAAAACCCGAAAGACGAATAAGATCTTTTGCAAGATCGACAATTTTTACCGACTCGCCCATATCCAACACAAAAATTTCGCCCCCCTTGCCCATGTGACCTGCTTGCATCACGAGCTGCGCGGCTTCGGGAATCAACATGAAGAAACGAGTGATGTCAGGATGCGTCACCGTGATGGGGCCGCCCTGTGCAATTTGTTCACGGAATTTTGGAATGACGCTACCGTTGCTACCCAAGACATTGCCAAAGCGCACGATGACAAAACGCGTTCCTGATTTTTCTTGCAAACCTTGGCACACCATTTCGGCCATGCGTTTAGTTGTGCCCATTACGTTGGTGGGATTGACTGCTTTATCGGTAGAAATCAGTACGAATTTCTGCACTCCGTGTTTCTGCGCGCAACGCCCTAATTGCCACGTTCCAAATACGTTGTTGCGCACGGCTTGCCAGGCATTGCCCAGCTCCATCAGTGGCACGTGCTTGTAAGCGGCAGCATGGAACACCACACTCGGCTGGTATTGTGAAAAGACTTCTTCTAGGCGCACCGCATCTTTCACATCTCCCGCCAAATACACGATGTTGAGTTGAGGAAACACGCGGCTTAATTCTTGTTCAATGTTATACAAGGCAAACTCACCCAGCTCATACAGCACGAGTGTTTTGGGATAAAACTTGGCAATCTGCCGGCACAACTCTGATCCAATCGAGCCACCCGCCCCTGTCACCAGCACCACTTGGTTAGTCAGCTGCGCGTGTAGTCCCGCATCATCCAACTCAACCGGATCGCGTCCCAATAAGTCATCTAATTCAACGGCGCGTAATTGAGAAATAGCAATGCGCCCGCTCAATAGATCTTCAAATCTCGGCACGGTGAGCGTTTTCACGCCGCACTCACTGGCAAGGTCAATCACGTGTTTGCGTACTTGATGCGGCGCGGTCGGCATGGCAATGATGACTTGCTTTACGTCGAATTTCTCGGCCCAACACTTTAAGTCGTCTAACTTGCCATGCACTTTGAAACCATTCAGGGTGCGTCCTTGCTTGCTCAGGCTGTCATCCAAAAACCCAACCAAATGCCAGTCTTTGCTACGTGATAAATCTTTCGATAAGGCCACGCCCGCATCTCCCGCCCCCAAGATGAGCACAGGCTCTCCTTCTAGTTGAAAGTTGCCATACAGCAAATTTTCTTTCCTCAGGCGATACAGCAAACGACTACCTCCCATCATCAGGAGCAGCAGAATTGGATCAATAATTAAAACCGAGCGCGGCACAATGGCTTGCACACGAAAAAATCCCAACGCCAAAGGAATCAATGCGGAGGCGACCAATACAGCAAATAAAATACGGCGCAAATCAGGCACGCTAGCAAAGCGCCATACCCCTTGGTACAAACGAAATGCGAAAAAAGCTAATGCTTGAACAGGCACAACCCAGATGAGCGTCTGCCAAAGTTCCTCTTGAAAACTGGGCGTTAATTCAAAATTAAAACGCAATAAATAAGCAAGCCACCACGCGATTCCCGCAGCCACAATATCGTGCGCTATGGCGAGGCTTGTGTTGAGTTTTGATTTAATCATGCCGCCCTCTGTTGCCAACGTTTATCCACGGCTCGCATCAGCACTACATAGAGTGCCCCCCATACCAGCAACACTGCCCAAGGGAAAGCTTGCTCGCGCAAACACACCGCCGTTGCCCCGACCAGCCCCATCAATACATACTCAAATAAGGCAACCTTACGATGCCCTGCACCTAATTGCACAGCACGTTGATAGTAGTGTTCACGATGCGCTTCCGTTATTTTTGCACCACGCAAAGTGCGCTTCAGCAACGTGACGCTGGCATCCACAATAAAGGGCGAAAACACCAACACGGGAAACCATACTGCCCAAGCATTCTGCTGCCATCCCCACACACCCATTGCAGCGACCATAAATCCTAATGGAATAGAGCCTGCATCACCCATAAAAATTTTAGCGGGGTTAAAGTTAAAAAAGAGAAATCCCAACGCGGCAGCGGCAACCGTAAAACTCAACGTCGCTAAAACTTCGTCATGTGCCCAATAAGCGG
>JAVHQJ010000123.1:0-15425 GCA_036171075.1 Sideroxydans sp.
AAAACCACTGCCACGTGTTCCGATGGGACCATGATGGAAGCGAGTCGCTTTTATAGGAAAGCAGAAGCACAGCGGGGCATCGCCCAGCGTGCGCATAAAAAAGAGCGTGTGCGCACGATTCACGCTCAAGTAAAGAATCAACGCAAAGAGGCACACCATAAGTTTACGACCCACTTGGTTCGTATGCATGGAGCCATTTTTGTGGGGAATGTGAGTTCGCAAAAGCTCGTGAAGTCGAAGAGGAAAGGAATGGCGAAGCGTGTACTCAATGCCGGTTGGTAGCGGCTCCGCCGCAGTGAGCTTGCGAACGGGACCGCTTGCGGGGGCAGTTAAAGACCATGCTGAATTATAAGGCGATGACGCATTCCGTATGGGTCGATGTCATCCATGAATACAACACCACCCAAACTTGCTCGAGCTGTCTGGTGATACCAGCCAGCAGTCCGAAAGGGAGAGCAGGACTTGGAATAAGAGAGTGGACGTGTTGGAGGTGCGGTGCACATCACAATCGCTACGTCAACGCCGCAAAGAATATTCTTGCGCTTGGATATAAGCGTCTTGCTGAAGGAAGTCCCGCAGTATGAGGGAATCCCCGCCCTTCCTTGCGAAAGCAAGTTTTCACGCATGCGTGAAAAAGGTGGGGTGAGGATGTCAATACAATACTACCTCAGTGTATAATATTTTGGATTGGTGATGATACTTGGGCTAATCATATAAAGGGAGCGGTAAATGCAATTATTAAAAAGTGTGATGGTAAGTTTGAGTCGTGCATTTCATGTAAATGCGATACAAAAACCGGTAATGATGAAAAGTATTCAGATCAACACCCGCTTGTCAAATAAAGCAGTGCAATACAATGTTAGAGAGTTCTCCAAGCAGAATCTGTTAGTAAATATGGGGGAGAGAGGAGTCTTGGGTGTGCGTCATCTTTTGATGGGATTGTTGTTTATGGCATTGACCGTAAGTGGAGGAACCTGGTGGATGGCAATGCACCCCAGTAACTATGAGGGGCTGTCCTCTATGGAAAAAACATGGGTAAATACAATAGACTTATGGATACCGAATGCCTCCAACTATTTTGTATCTAAGACTCCATCTATCATAAAAAAAGTGGTGACGATTACAGAAGGAGAGCCTGATCCTGCGGTAGTGAAAAGAAAAGAAATGGAGGCGCTAAGAATTAAGATGATGAATGAGGCTTTGGTGTCTGAAATAAGTGAGGGATACTCTATTGACCCAGACGCGGCATTATGGATGATAGAGGATTCTCGTGCATCAGCAGCAAAGTACAAAGAAATGGATTATATTCTCTTGTTGAGCATTACGGCAGTCGAATCTGGGTTCAATCCATTTGCATTTAGTGTCGGAGTAGGGGCAAGGGGATTACAACAAATATATCCTAAGGCTCACCCTGAAAAGATGAAAAGAATAGAGGGTGCTGGAGGCCATATATTAAGTATACGTGATAACTATAATACTGGTGCAGAAGTCTTAAATACCTACATGCGTAAGTTTAATGGAAATGTCGTTCTGGCATTGCAACAATATAATGGGGCTTTAAAAGACCCAACCAGGAAATATTCAACAAAAGTGCTAAACGTATACAATCGATTTCAAAAGAAGTTACAAGGTCCGAGAAACAAGTGGATGGAACTCAGTAAACAATAAGATAAAAGGAATAATATGAAAACAAAATACAAAATGGTCCTCGCATTATCCATACTCTGTGCTACGGTATCTCAGGCTGAGGTCATGAAGTGTAAAGATGAAAATGGAGCAGTAACGTATTCTAACTTTGATTGCAAACCTCAAACGGTCACACAAAGAATAACGCCCAAAGAGTTAGTCGTTTCGGTTGTGCCACAAGAAGACCCAGAAGAAGTTAAGAAGAAAGCATTAATTGATCAGATGCAACCACCTGTTGGAAAAGAAAGTCACACAAAAGAAACGCCGAGATCTTTTTTCTAAATATGAATATTTTAACTCCAACCCGTGAAATCCATGCGATAATTTCAGAATCAAAAGAAATTGTTGCTGAAAAAAAAGTGATGGGAAATACCGATGATTTATTGTACCATCTCACGCATAATGTCAATAATTTTAAGAATGTGAATGGCCGCATCAATAGTGGGTACAATGAAAATGGACTGTTGATAGCGGTTTCCGTATCGCCCTATTCTAAAACATTTATACAAAATATAGAACGTGGAATTCTTCCCGTGGTGAAGGCATTATTGAAAAAAAGGTATTTAACGTATAGCTCGTGTGAGGGCCATTGTATATATTCGAGGCGTTTTGTAGGGGTCGCCTTTTCATCGGAAAAAGACAGGGATAATTTTGTGTGTGCGTTTACACCTTTAAAATACTGGGGCATCACCGTAAAATGTTTTGACCGGGTGTGTAACTCTTATTTTTCTATGAGCAAAGACGGTACGAGAGTAGTGAAGGAACGCTTAACAGAAGAGACTGCAGAATATATTTCACAAGACGGCCGATTTTTAAGTAAAAAACAAAAAGAAATAGAAACTTTTAACGTATTATTTCATAGGAATTATACGCAGTATTTCTTTTGTGAATTAATCATCCTAGATGAAGCCATGATTGAAAAATATAAAGGACTCTCAAAAATAAAATGTATAGGGTTGTGGTGTTATAAGGCTATAGGGTGGGATTATATCACTCAAAAAGTTGTGAAAGTTATTGAAGGAAAGTCTTTTAATAAGTACCGTTATTAACAAAGGAATATATGAATAATCGATTGACGCTCCATATGAGGCTCACAAATAATTGTAATGCGGATTGCAGTTACTGTTCGTCATATACTAAAAATCCGAACAGGATGTCCCTATCAGAAGTGATGCAATCTATGAGTTTTATTAAAAAAACTATTATAAAATATGGGTTGGGTGGATTACGGGATTATTGCTCTGTCAACTACATTGGAGGAGAGGTGGGTATAGTCCCAATGGAAGAGTTGAAGGATATTGTTTTAGGGGTTAGGAGAAGCTTAAATCCTATGTTTAAAGTCTTCGAAGATGGATGCCAAACAAATCTGGTATTGTCAGAGAAGAAAATTGATAATCTGGTGCATTTATTTTCCAATCGAATCGGAACTTCTGCAGACCATTTTACTAAGCAACGGACCGTAAAAGGATCCTCAGATAATTATAATTTCTTATTGAATCATAATCGTTATTACCTCTTAAACAAATATCAAATTGCACCATCGACTATTGTGGTCGTCAATCAAAAGACAAAAAACTTTTTATCCCAAGAGATAAATATCGCTATACAAGAAAAACATCATATTACATTGAGGCCGGTATTTGAAGGAGGGCTTAAAATATCAGATGCGTTGCATGTGCATGAAATAATCGCTTTATATGGAGAGTTGTTCGAACGATGGTTCTTGAAGCAACCGATTATGGTAGAACCATTTTACCAATTGACTGTACAGAACTGGATCGATTATCAACAAAAACAAGGAATACTGTTGCATCAAAAAACGACGACGAGTCAAGGTAATTTTATTGCACCAAGTATGTTAAATAATAATGGGTGTCCCTTTCAATCTAATTGTGCACGAACCTCTTTAAGCTTAGAACCTAATGGAGACTTGTATGTATGTATGGATATGGCAGACTCAAAACAAATGTGTATAGGGAATGCATTGCGAGGAGAATGGGATGAATTGCTCTGGAATAAATTAGAACAACGTTCCAAACATTTAGATGAGACCTGCAAAAAATGTGAATGGAAGAATTCCTGTCAAGGAGGGTGTATGAAAGAAGCATTAGACCACACAGGGGATATTTTTGGTAAAACGGAATTGTGCGAAGTGTGGAAGATGTTATTTCGAAAGATGGAGCAACGCTTTAAAGAAAGTACCCGAGAAGAAATAAATGCTTGGCTTGAAAAAATAAAGTTATAAGTATTGGGTGTTGCACTTATTTTTTGTTGTGGTATGATAAATATCATATATTTTATAAGGATGTTACCATGAATGATACAGTGTCAAATGAGATTGTTGAGGAAGAAGAAAAGCCCTTGTATCGCAAATATCGGTCATTAGGTTTGGCAGTAAAAGCAGTAGATGCCGAAGCAGTGAGGGCTATTTGTGTGCATTTAAAATCAGAAGGAATGTTGCCTGTTGATGATAAGGAACGTCAGCCAATGTCTTTATTGTTATGGCAAGCCGCAGGGTTGGCGAATCCAGAGGTTATGCAAGTTTTAATCGATTTTGATGCAAAGCCATCATTTACATTATTACAAGAGGGAAGCTCACCATTAGAATTATATGCGCAGATCAGTGTAGCTACCCATGCAGTCTTATCTGGAAAAAGAGAGAATATCGAATTTTTGATCAATAATGGTCATGTTAAATTAAATGAGTCCAATAATAATGAACACACGTTATTCATGCAAGCCGTTTTGGGACACCAATTTGAGGTGGCTGAATGGTTATTATCCGTAGGGGCTAATATTGATGATGCAAATTTGCGAGGCAATACTTCTTTGCATATTGCATGTGGAATGCCGTTAAATATCGAAGCCATACAGTGGCTGGTCAACAAAGGAGCTTCCCCATTGATAGAGGCAGTAGATCGTGCCGTAGCATCGCAACGAATCCCTCCTGCGGCTTCTGAGGACTGCCCAGAGTTTGAAATGCTTGAGAACCTGTACAATGAACTAGAAGATTACGCAGAAGCTTTCGAGCTAGGGAATAAAAATAAATTTGTGTTTTCTGAGGACATTTTTAAAGATTTTACCAATGTAGAAGAGGAAGAGGACCCCGCTACGCTTCAAGACTTATTGAATGGGATACGTGAAAAAACAAAGAGCCCATCCCCTTAATATAATAGCACAATGTATCGTTATGATTAGGAATTTGTGCAATTAAAACAATACTAATCCTTGATTATATTTATAATGCAGTGTAAGATAGCCTATCCTGATGAAGGATATGCTATTTTTTAATTAACTAAAAAGAGGTGAAAAATGAAAAAAATAATGATGGCTTTGTTTGTATCTGCAGTAATGGCTTCTCCTGTGATGGCGAACTCAGAGCCAAAACCAGAAGTAAACCCAGAAACAGTATTGGTAAAAAAAGAAGTCGGTAAACCCGTATTGAGTAATGAGAAAGGGGCGTTGCTGTTTAAACAGAGCAATTGCACTATGTGCCACGCTGTAGACAAAAAGTCCGTAGGTCCATCTTTGGTATCGATTGCTATGAAATATAAAGGTGATAAATCAGCAATCAAACGTTTGGAGGGCGTAGTGCGTAACGGAGGAAAAGGAGATTTTGGTTCAGCCCAGATGCCAAGTCAATCTAAATTGTCAGATAATACTATTTCAGAATTAGTGACATGGGTGCTAAGCCATTAATCATTGCTAAACCTACCCATGCCTAAGGGCATGTGGTTCTAAGGGCGAATCCATCGGGGGCTCCTGGCTCTCGTCTTGCGACTACAGCATTTAGGCATGGTCGATGGGAACCCCTCTATCACAAACGACCTGTTCTAGCTCTAACGGTGTCGCCATTGTGATTTTGCCTGAAGGCTCAGTCTTCGCAGGTTTGGTAAGATATAATCTATTTTAGATTAGATTACATTATACAATAAAATTAAAATGATCATCAACTCGGGGTTTAAAATGCAAAAAAAAACAATCAGAAACAAATCACTCATTGCCGCCTCAACTGTGTGTGCTTGCATGTCATGTCAAAAAACATTTAATCCAACAAAAATATTAAAGTGGGTAGATAATTATGAAACGGCTTTATGCCCCATGTGTGGAGTCGATGCAGTAATAGGATATGACAAGCCGTTAAGTAAGGAAGAAAAAAAGGAACTCAGTGAACTACATACTATATGGTTTACGCCATTATTTGATGAATAACCCTCAGCGAAAAAAGTATGTTAATAATCCACGCTAGGCGTGGATTTTCAATTACAGATTACACGAAATAAAGCCTTTAATATTGTAAGTGTTTATTTAATACTGAGTGCTTTTCATTTCTGCTTCATAGTAATCATCAATTTTCTGAATATTGGCATTTAAAAGGGAATTGCTTTTTTCTTTTCCAGCGGTGAGTCCTTCCTGATATCCGGAACTCCAATAGGAATTATTCATAGGTTTTTGCTCTGTTGTATTCATTCGAATGTCAGAAGCATATAAACTAAATCCTTGTGATAAAATATCTTTCCATAAAATAGGGGTTGGCTTTAAAAGATGTGTTTCACAATAATCAAGATATTTGGTAACAATAGGGGCTGAGAGTGGTCCTAGATGATGAATAGAATATCTGGATTCATAATATGAAGAATTACTCTTAAAACTTTTAATGATTTCATTACTACGCTGAAAAAGTCCTTCTTCTAATCCATAAGAAAATCCAGAACGATAAGCTTCTTTTTCTTCGTCTGTTTGAATGATAGACTGATTGCGGTATGCGTCATTCTCCCAAATCTGTTCAGAGGTAGACTGTGCAAAAGCAAAGGGACTAAAAAGAACCGCTAATAAAGAACTAAATAAAAGAGTAGAAGTTTTCATGTTTTTTAAATAATAATGAGATATTTAGAAAATACATTTTTTTAACATGTTGTCAAGCATGGAGTTGAATCTACGAAAAGCAAGGTTGTATTTTCTGATAAAATAAATCATATAAGGTAACTTTGAAAATGAAAGCAGAATCTGATCTTATATTGGATTTCCGGAGTCCCCATATGTCCAAGAGGATGAACCGCTTGGTGCAAAACTTTGGCAGAACGGTCTTCAACAATGCCTTATGCGATAAAACGCCAGTGCGATGGATTTACCGTAATCGAAGTGAATGCCGCGTATACCAGTCAAATCGGTGTACGCTGTGGTGATGTCGATGCGAAGAATCGGAAAACACGGGATCTTTTTATTTGTAAATGTTGTCATCATTCGGCCCATGCGGATGTGAATGCTGCGAAGAATTGCCGAGACAGACGTTCTGACTCGGAGCTCGCTTCGGTTTATATTCCCCGTAAAGCCCTCATGGATAAGATACTCCTAAAATGGTGGAATACGTTGATTGAGCGAAACCAGAATGAGCAGGAAAGCTGCCTTGATAGATGGGCGGGTGACGGTATGCTGGTGCAATATTGCACTGAATGGGTTGTAGAAAAGTCTCCGAGAGCCATTAGAATACTTTTCTATAATCTATAAAATCCGAAACTATAGCAAACCAAAATCCAGAGGTGCATGTAGATGAAGATGTTGTATGGTCCGAAGCAGCTTATTTCGGATGTATTGATGATGTATTGATATTGTTAAATTTTTAGTGGAAGAGTGCGGTTCCTCTGTAAGTGCAGATGGTTATGCTGCATTAGAGATGGCAGCATCCAAAGGTCATATTGAGGTGGTTGACTATTGTATTACTCAGATAAGAACGCTCCATTAGGAAAAGCGTTAAAGAGAAACGCATTCAATGGGCATGCTGAAGTTGTAGAATATTTAAGGCTATGTCGCCGTTAAAGAGGGGTTGCATCACAAGCCTGATAGATACAAGGGATTGGCAGATACCGAAAAAACATCACGCATTGATTGTAAATCATCCTCTAAATTTCGGGTTGGCTTCAACCATTCACGGTGACATAGCCATATTGAACACAACGTGGCGTTGATGTGAATGCAGAAAATTGTTATGCATTAAAAACTGGAATGGTCGGGGAACATTATAATGTTGTGAATGTTTAATCAAAAATGGAGCCAATATAGCCGAAGAATTGATGGTGTCACAATTTAGGCCAACGATTAACAATTGGATACGAGGTTATGCTATCGCAGTAGAAGAAATGAAAGTCTTGACTCCATCAAGTGAAATCCCATGAAGTCATAAAAAGAGATTATAGTTCATATTAGAACTTACGGTAGACCGTTTCGTATTAACCCTAAACTTGTATGATTCTACTGCTTCAATACGTCATGATGCAGGAAGCATCCTGACGTTGGTTTTGTACTTCGTTACAACGTAGTGACAAGATTCTGTCACTGAGGCTGGTCACCTGAGCTTTTTACTGCTCTTCCAAGCTCCGCACTTCAGGACAGGGTTATGGGCTGTTAATATCTTAAAGAAAAGCCTAACTCTGTATGACAAAAATCTTTTTTGAATTTCTTAGTGGAAGCTAAAATATTGGCGATGGTTAAGTGTCCCCCCTCGAATTGATATTCTGGTGTTTTATAACAAAAAGCTCCGGTATCAATAAAATATACGTTTCCGAGTATCGTAGCATGATTTTCAACGATTGTATGGCCAGAAAATATTCTAAAAACTCCTTCTACACCACTAGAGTCATTAGACCGGATGCGACTTCGGCTCCATAATGCACAATCCCGAACCCAAGGGTCCAATGAGATGATTTTACTTTTAAAGTCTGACCAAGTCATTTTTAAAGGAACACTGCCATGAATAATTCCTACTGGTCCTTCTGGAGTATCGATTTCAATCACAAGGGGTAAAGATTGAAATGCCAAAAGGATTTGTATCCGAGTGGTAGTGTCTATATCCATCCACCAGGACTTCCCTTGACCAGAGGTGTTATTTTTTAAATCACATTCAGAAATATGTGTTTCAATATTATAATCATATAATGAGAGGAGCATGTCTTCATGGTTTCCAAGAACGGAATGAATGCGTGGAAGATATTCTAAAACGTTAGAAGAAAAAGGCCCTCGGTCAATAAGGTCCCCTACACAAAATAACCTATCGCATGCACTATTGAAAGAAAGATGCTCCAAGGCGGCATCTAATAGATGAAACATTCCATGAAGGTCTCCTACAACAAAGTCTCGACCTAAGGTATTGCGTGAAAAATATTGTATAGTCTGGTTCATATATTAAAGATAAAGTATTATTTTGACATCCTCCCCGCCATTGTTCATGCCAAGGCACGAACACTCGCCTGCTCGAGAAAGGACGGGGATTCCCATAAGCCTGGGGGGATTTCCTTCAGCAAGACGCTCATATCCAAGCGCCACTGGTTCCGTTCGCTAGATCACTGCGCCAGAGGCGTTACAAGAATATTCTGGCCGCGTTGATATCGCAGTCATGGTCTTGATTTGTTCTTAATCGGCGTTGAGCACGCTCTTTGCCATTCCTTTTTAATTCGAGATTGCTAATTGAACTGAACTCACGGCCCCGCCAAAAATCATTCCGTGCTTCCGGATCGGGTTGTGGTGGAGTGATGATTTTGATCTTTGACCAGCACTTGTAACGTTTTCATGATTTTTTTAGTTTTCTTCATCTTCCAACTATACCGAATTTTTTCTAAAAAGCAATCTTTTTCTCAGACAAAACGCATGTTTGCTTTTAAAATCCTTACATCGGGCTTATTAGTGTAATACTCTGATTCTGGAAACTATTTGGTTTTATTAGGTAACGCTAATAATTAAATAAAACAGGTTGTGTGGTATTTAATTATTATTTCAAAATTAAATTAGCTGAATATTTGTTGGGGGGGGGCGGATGGTTTTTTGATCTAAGGCTCCGTGTCGATTGTGACGTCAGAACACTTAGGAATGCTGGGTATGGTTAAATTTTCTTTATCGGAGGGTTCCGTTCAAGAAAGGCTCTGCGCTCTGGTGCAATAAACAAGTCCGCTTTGCAGGACATCACTTTAAAGTATGGGACCGTTATGGGCTGTCCCAATACGACTTCTGCTCGGGAAGCTTCTCCGAAGATGCCCGAGGACGGGGGTATTGCCATGTTGCCGTGGAAGCGACCATCGTTCCAGCGACGGGGACCGTAAAAGGTCTTGTACCTCAATCGAAGAAGAGTTTCTTCTTTGTGTAAACCATTCGGTTTGTAAGAACTTTCCAGTGGAATCGGTGGACCCTACCATTGAAAGTGAAGTGCTGCGAAGAGCTTACGGATCGTCTCTTTTATTGTTTGAGAGGCGTTGTCAAAGAAAGTATTATTTTTATTGTAAAATAGGAATGAAAGAATAATTGATAGACTTATGAACGGTACGGTATTTCTATAGAAGAAATGGTCAAAACGCATCTTATGGGTTTTGTCCCAATCATTCATGTGGGAGAATATGAAAATATTCAGCCATTAATCGACGATGGTTTTACTGCAGTTTTGAATATTCTTATAGAAAACCGACAGGGAGGTAACGTATGAACGACTAATGAATCGCCATCGAGGAGATATGCAAGAGGTCTTAGTGCGCCTACAAGCATATAATGAAGAGTGTGCCAAAATCAAAAAATATTGTACTCCAAATCTTTTTGACGTCGTCATAGAAAAAAATACGAAGGGTAGCTCGATCGCGGTTAGAAAGATCATGGATGTGGCGACAGAAAGAAACATCATTGTGCCGAAGTAATTTGTGTTTTTAAAAATAGAACGTATACTATTTAATATCTTAAATATAATTAAAAAGGAATAATATGAACGGTGCATGCATAACGAACAATAATATCCGTGATGGAATCCCTATGGGGTTGTTTCTCGATTTCACAAAAAAATTAGTGAATCTAAGGGGCCAAATGTTGAGTTGGATACCAGTAAGCATTTGATCTTTATCGATGATTGTTTGTCAATTGCCGTGGATGGTTCAGCAGAAATCGTTCGATTAAAAGGGAAGCAATCTGTAGTAGAGGCTGGTAGAGATTCGGTAGTGACTGTGGTATGTATGGACAAAAACCAATGGTCTTTTTATAACAATCCATTAAAGGGGAGCTTAGTCATTACAAAGCCAGAGGGTGTGGTAAAAGCGACTTACCCTGTAAAGAAGTGGAGCAATGGTGTGTGAGCGGTGAGGTGGGAAGTTCGAGCAGAACGATGTGTAAGTATTTGTTTAATCTTCCAGAAGCCATTGAGAAGAACGATGAACGTCATCCTTACGATCCCAGTGATTTTCGCCGTTGCAGAAAATTTGTAGAGGCTACTGGAAGTAAAGATCGTATTGATATGATGAATAGAGTATCACAGGAATGGAATGCCATTATACAGAACTGGGATGCGATTTGTCTGTCGATGGATGAAGAAGCACAAGAGCCAGCGAAGTCTGTTCCAAAAACGTACGCCTTCATGGAATCGATATTGAGCGAAGCGGCATCCACTCCCAAGAAAAAAATGTAAAAAAAGACAGAGGAAATGATGATGAACGAGGTAAGGGAACAGTTGGAAAAATATTATAACGTCATTCTTGATTCGATGCATTCGCAACAAGTGGAAGTCAGTGCATTGGAATTGATGGGAAAAGTTCTACAGAATCTGTCGGGGTTGTCCTCAGACATTGATGGTTTAGAAACACCTTTTGACGATGAAGTGTGTGATAACCGTTCTGGAGTCCAATCGGCATCTAAACAGGCAATAAATGCGGAGCAGGAAATAGAGAATGCGATTCTCACCTGGATCGGAGGTCATTTATTATCGCCATGGAGCGAATCGTTATTAAGGGCTAGAGACTGTGGGATTCCTCATGAAGATTGGGATATCCAAGGGTGGATTTCAAAAGGAATCGAAGTCGGCTATGCTAAAGAAGGGTACGGTTCTATTGAAGAAACCGGTAAAATTATAAAGCAAATGTTTGAAATATGGAATAAAGTCAATCCTGGGAATGAGCATGCTTTATTTTTTTTGAGTAAGGTGAAATCCGTCGGCCACAATAAACTATTAAAAGAAACGATGGTTATGGAATGTTTAATGGGATACATTCCGAATTTACAACAAGATGCATCCACAGAAATGCTAATAAAACTGATTGAACAATATACAGAGATGAAACCTTTAATCGAAAATGGGAATGGAATAGATAAGCATTCCAATCTCAAAGAGGTAGCGTGGTTGTTAGAAGTTTTAGTGGGAAAGACAGAGCGTGAATGGTGCGACCCTATAGTCGAACAGTATTTCAAAAATGTAAACATAGAAAGTTACACCCTAACCTTAAAAAGAATAATAGAAGAAGAAGCAGTCAAGTTGTTAAAAGGGAAACGATTAAAAAATGAAATTTCGATATTCCCATTAATAACCACATTGTTAAAATACGGATTATTAAAAAAAGAAGCTTCAAATAAAAAAGAGTTTTCTTTGGAAGTATTGAAGGGAATTATAGATAAAATAACTAAATTTACACGTGGAATGCATGAGCGAGAAAATGAGCAATTTCTCAGAAATGGTATTAATAAATGTGAAGAAAGATGGTTATTAGAACAATGCACTATGAATAAATTATTGCCATCAGGAGTAAAAAATAGAATGTAAATCGCATAGATTCTTTTTTAAAATTTTATATTTTTAAATGCCCCATTTTAATAAGATACAGTGAATCCTTACATCGGAATTATTACTACTTGATACTGATTGACTTTATATTTTAAAGGGCGTATAAATAAAAAAATATGAAACTTTCCATATGAGTGCTTGCTACTGGGTATAAGCGATTGTTGGTAAAAAATTATACATAATTGATGCGTGTTATCAAATAATAACGTGAGTCTTTTGTATATTTCCCCTTAAAGCAGGACCGGTTACACTATTTTTTAGTGTTTTTCAGGAAACTTGATAAGGAGGATTAGAATGTTGCATCATTCCCATACTATTGACTGTATTATGTCTGTAAAGAAAAACGCCTGCGTATATATTGATCCACAAATAAATAAATTTGGTTTGGATGCGCATGATTTAATGGGTAAGGAAGACTGGCGTACCCAATATATTATTCCAGAAGACATGAAGAAGTTTGACATTCATTGTCATAAATGTTTTCTAACGGGGCAGTCTACCTGCATCTATCATATGGTGATACCCAATGAAGGTTTGATAGAGGTTGAAGAGTGCGCCACCTTGGTTCGAGACGATTCAGGGGTTCCATTTATTATTCATATAAGCTTAGAAAATAAAAAAGAATCCAGGAGGAAACATGTTTTGCATGTGATGACACGGCATGAGCATTTTAATAGTGCGAATCAGAAGCACTCCGATCCCAAATCTTCTGGAGGTTTTAAAGAAAAGTATTATTAATCCATGAACTCCATGTGGTTTGCCCTAGCAATAAGATCCGTCCCAAAGTTCAATCCGTCAGGAGAATGCAAATAAAATTCGACTGGATTTTCGATCACAAAAGGCAATGCAAGAGAGAGCTCTCCGGTCCCTCGTCCATAACGTTGGAATTCAAAGTCTTGTGTGCAATCCCACAACCCTGCATCTTTAAGGTGTTGTGCGAGGGATTCATCACGATCAACGCTTAAAGGAATTGGGAGCCGTCTAAAATTAATGGCGTACCCACTCCCGGATAAGAAAGGCATCGATTGCATGGCTTCTCGAAAAGCTGAAAGTTTCTGAATTAACACCCCATCCCGTAAAAATAAATGTTGGTTAAAAGAGGGCTTTAACAACAAAGGTTTGCCAATGAATGGAAGCAACCATTGTTGGACACGATGAAGATTCACCGATGAGGAATTAATATTTTTATTAACAGGAACCGTCACACTATTGGTGCAGAGGATAATCTTGGTACAAAGAGGGTCTTTGGTTAAATATTGCACCATTTTCCAAAAATCTGGATGAATAGTGGGCTCGCCTCCTTCCAGCTGCGCTTCATAAGGTCGTCCTGATGAAACAATGCGTAAAAAGGTGTCGTATGTCATGTGTGTCGTTCGTTTGGGATCAGAATGGCAGCTGCATAACTCACAAGAGCGATTGCAGAAATTAGTTAAAGCAAAATAATGCCGAACTGGCGGTAGAATGGACTGAGGATCGGGGTTAGGCATTTTTAAAAAGTTAGTAAGAAGTGCTAAATCTTTTGATACAGAAAAGGCTGCTGTGAGTGCTTTAAAGGGGTCTTCCGGAAGTTTCCAATGGGCCCCTTGATTCGTACATCCATCTAAGGGAGATTCCTGTACAATGAGTTCAAGAGCTTCTTTACGATAAAAGCAGACAAAAGGGTCTTGATAGATGCGTAGTTTATGTTCTAACGTCCCACCGGGGTGTTCGGCATCTAAAAGAATGGAAGGAATGGTGCTTGCAATAATTACCTCGTCATGTTGTAGGGTTTGATAGGATAATGGAATGAGAGCGGTTCCGACGTCGAGTGCTTTAATGGGGTAGCCCTTGCGCGTACTTCCAAATTGTAGGAATCGTTCTCGGTCTATTCCAGGTGAAATACGAGCGACCTGTTCGCCGAATCCATTTTTCTGTAATTCAGATGCTTGTAGTGCAATAGCTTCCGCCAAGAGGAATGCAGTATTTTCTTTAAACATGAGAGGATCCTTGTGTCATAACATTATGTTCTTCACGCCATCCTGCACAGAGTTGGCCATTGGGATGATATACCATTTCAAAAGCGCAGGGTTTGCCTATTTCTGCAGAAAAACGTTGGAGTTGTGGGGTGATAAGATTTAAATCAGCCATTTCAGAGGCGACATCTATGGTGCCAAATTTACGAACCTCTACATAATAATAATATCCTAAAACTTGGTGATATAAAGTCATAATATTTCTAGAGTCCAGTTCTTCCCATATAGGTTCCAGGCGTACGACATTCTGCTCACAATAAATAGGGATGGCTCCCTGCGCTTGGGTTCCAAAATCCATCAATTGTCGAAAAATTACGTTGTCAACTCCAATCGAGTCTGCCCAATCCAAATAACGTAGCATTGCATCGACTGTGCCGATGCCCTCTTTCAATAAGGCACAAGAAAGCCGAGGTCGAATCACCGCATTTTTTGCTGTTTGAATGTATTCCCGTAATTCTCCATCACTTAATAAATGGTCGGCCATTTTCATAATGCGATTATTGGTGTTGGTCTGATAGTGGGCGCGAGAAATATTTAAATGCTCAAGGCGATATTCTATCAAACGGTCCATGATGGTGTCAGAACTATTGTCTACTTTAAATCCAAGTCCCGTTCCATTGGTTGTAATGGTGCGCTTGCGAGAGCCCTCTTGTGATACCGCCCGTAAGATATCAGGAAGCCGCTTACTGATAGTAGGTTCCCCTCCGGTGATGGAAATACTGGGATTCACATTCTGAACAGAATGCATGGCTTCCATGAGTCGATTTAAATAAACGTCATGGTCTGCAATAAATGGTTTGTGATACGAGACTCCATCATGAAGATACCGTAGATGGGCAATGCAAAACTGACAGTCGGCATTGCATTTATCTGTAATGTGGATTGAAAAATTAGCGTTATCATAAATGGCCCATTCAACGCCATCCAGTAAAATATCTTTAAAACGTGCACCAGATAAAGAGAAGTCCTGTTGCCGGGTATAACGATGAGGATGTCCAATAGGAGTCATAAAATTTAGTTAGTGGTTATATTCAAATATCTTATATTGTTTTTAATTGTTTGTAAAGTGGATATTGACTTATATTCTTATTCATTTAAAATGGCTATGTCACCGTTAAAGAGTGGTTGCATCACAAGCCTTATCGATACAA
>JAVHQJ010000124.1:0-3319 GCA_036171075.1 Sideroxydans sp.
CCAGTCATCCGCTCCAGCTTGTCGCATCCGAGCTGCTTTTAGATCGTGGTTTTTTGAAGTTATCAGCATGTCCAGTTCATCGGGGGTAGTGATGGTTGTTTTGTCTTTAACCGACTTCCAATCACTCACATCGCCGCCCGGCACAGGCGCTTGCATGAATGCCGGTTTGTCGTGCGGTGCAATCAGACACCAAGCCGTGCCGTCCGGGTGTTCCGGTGTCAGTGCCAGCAGCGCGGCTTTCCACTCCTGTTCTGTTGCAAACGGCTGCTCTTGCTTCGCGTGATGCAAAGCCATGGCGGCGAGTTGCACCAGAAAGGCGTGCCACGGGTGGCGCTGATGCGGGCGGAGCGCGGGGAAGTCGCGCACTTCATCACGTGCCAGTGCGACGAATAAACCGGGCAGGCTGTATTTCACGGCTTGTCCGCCGTCTACCAGACGGGCGCGTATCAGTGGTTCATCGAGCAGGGAGTATTGCAACATCACATAGTCCTCCAGCGTAAGTTGGTTAATCGTCTTTGCTCAGCCCGAGGCGGGTATAGCGAAATTTCGCATTGCCCAGGCTGAAACTTGTCGTTGTTGCGGTTTGGCTGATATTGCTTGGTTCGGCATCCGGCGATAAATCTTTGGGTAGCAGATGGTGGCGGATCGGCAATTCCTTGAGCGGCTCGCCGAAGGGGCCGGGTAATTTGAGGTCGAAATGCAGAATGCGGTCTTGTGCGCCGAGGCGGGTGGCGATTTGCACATCGTTGGGGAATTCAAAGTCGCCAAAAAGTTGATCGACATCAAGTGCTTGCAATCGTGCGATGGTTTGCCGTGCGCCGGTATCCCCTTCAATTTTCTGCCCCAATATTTTCCATGCCTCGCCCCGTTGCTCTTGAATGGCAGTCAGTTTTTCTGGATGGGTGGCGGCTTCAACCAAATAACGATTGTCTTTTGGTATTGACACGACTGGCTTTCCCGTCAGCAATAACCGCGTTGCCTCCAGCACGCGTAAATCGGCATAGATGCCGCCGCCATTATGAAACATGCCCAAGCCGTGCTGTGATTTGGTTATCAAGGGATTGAGGTCATGACCAGCAGGTGTCAGCACCCATGCTTGCGCCGCTTGAAATGCTGCAGGGCGTTCCGATACCGGGCGGCTATGGCGGTGCAGTCGGCCGACACGCTGCAACAATACGTCCATCGGGCATAGGTCGGTGATCAGCACGTCGGCATCTATATCCAGACTTTGCTCCAGCGTTTGTGTGCCGACCACGATCAATGCGCCGTGAGGACGATGCTTGCCGAGTTGCGCTTCGATGGCTTTATCCATGATGGGGCGGTCTTGTCGACTGAAATGGCTGTGGTGCAGGGTGTGAATACCGTTGACGGTGAACAACAGTTCAGGTGTTCTCGCCTCAATTGCTTTGAATGTAGCAATGGCTGAAGACACGGTATTGCGTATCACCAGCACTTTCGCGCCTTGCTGGGCTGCGGATATCGCCAAGTGCGCAATCTGCTCGGGCGAGTCTATGATGTCATGCGCCGTCCATGTCACTTGCTTGCTGACGCCGGTTGCGGCGACTGCGCGTACTTCGTTGTGGTCGGAAATGGCCGGGTAAGGTACGGCACAGGCCGCGTCAAAACTCATGGTTTTTGCTTGCGGCTTTTTTCCCTTTGGCGCAAGAGCCAGATAACGGTTGCGCGCGGTTGAGCCGAGCGTGGCAGAAAGCAGCAGCGCTTGACCGCCGTTGTTCAAATGCGCTTTGAGCAACTGTTCCAGCAACACGGTCATGTAAGGGTCGGAAGCGTGGACTTCATCCACCACCAACAAGCTACGCGCCAGCATGGCATGGCGCAAGTGGGCATGGCGCACTTGCAATGCGGCCAGCAAAGCCTGATCAATAGTGCCGACAGCAACGGGCGCGGCGAGAAAACGTTTGGCCGATTCTGCTGCCCAGCGTTGCTGGGCCTTTTCATCCTGGGGGTTGTCAGACCACAGCACTTCAAAGTTGGGCAACTGCCTGACATCCACACCGTCAGCGTTCACATAACCGGGCAAAGCGCGAATAGTGAGCGGCGGATTTTCCGGCCACAGGTTTCCAATAGCGGTTTGCACACGCTGATAAACCTGCGAGGCGGCAACGCGTGTCGGCAAGGCAAAATACAAACTGTCTACCAGCCCGGCACGAAACAGATGCACAAAACGCCACAGCGCGGCCTCAGTCTTGCCGCTGCCTGTTTCAGATTCGAGTATCAGCAGCGACCCAAGTTGTTCGTCGTCCATGGCGGATTGGATGGGGCGCGGTTCAGCAATGGCGAAGGTGGCGGCAAAACTGGGTACGCATTGCTTCAGCTTGTTGCGCCAATCGTCGGCATCCAAACCGATAGTGGAAATGGCATCGCGAGCTTTTTTCTTGGCGCTGGCGGCTCTATCCTCGCCCGGCTTGGAGAAGGGAAAAAAGGCGGTGTCCGAACCCAGCCAGTCTGCCAATTGGACTAGCCCCGCAAAGAGGTGAGCAAAGGCGGGTGCGTCGGGCAACGGCTCGCCACCAGGTTCGAAAGCCTGCGGATAGATGGCTTCGACACGTTCGCCGATTTCTTTGAGGACGGGGGACGGGCTATAAGAACTGGCAACTGGCTTCCAGATGTTTCTATTCCAATCGCGGGGATCGTCCTTTTTGAGTGGACGACCATGATGGCTGATGCTGGCGATTAACAGGGGTTCAATTGCCTCGCCCCATGCGCAGATTTTCTCAATCAACGGTTTAATGGCATCATATGCTTCGGTTTCAAAAAGCTTGATGGCTTCTATGCCATGCCCGGCATGATGCGGCCAACCTTTCGGAATCTCCGTGGTGTTTTTCCAGCGTTTGGCCTGAAACCCGCTGTTCGCCTTGCCGATGTCGTGCAGAAAAACCAACACCGCTAGGCGGGCAATATCACGCTCATTTAATTTCCTGTCTTCCGCCGTTCCGCCAGCCGCATTATCCAGTGCTCGCCGGATCGAGTGGCAAGAACAAATACATTCAAAGCAAGCAGCCACATCAATCATGTGATCAATCAACGGATGCCAGCCAACTATAGTACCGTTGTCATCACGCTTGAGTTTGCCAAATGCATCAAATAAATTCATCACCGTTTAGCTCCTATTGAAAGGCATTACAGTTACAAGCTAGGCATCATGCTACTACTCCCACTGACTCACAATCCGAGCCTGCCATGATCACTTTTGATAATTTTTCACTGCCTGCTGCAATTGTTGCCGAACCAACGCGCGCAAGCCTTGTGGTGCAAGCACTTCGACATGAGTACCATGTTTGAGAATGTCCATCACCAG
>JAVHQJ010000125.1:0-3295 GCA_036171075.1 Sideroxydans sp.
TGGCGGTCAGCGCGGCTTCCGTGCTGCTGCGGAAGTATTGCGTTGCAGCATCTTCATTGCCCATCAAGATATTTTTTGCATCGGTCACCGTCATGTTCATCACGGCATTCAGCAGCAATGCTTTGGCTTCTGGCACGGCGGCTTCGGCAGCGCGGTTCATCGAGGTGTTGAGGTCGTCGGCGAATTTACCTAATCCAAACTGGCGCAACTTGGCATCTGCTTCCATCAAATTGTCTGGAAGAGGAATGCGCACTTTGGGGTTGCCTAAAAAGCCATTGCTCTGTGCGAGACCTGCGACGGAAGACTCCGCCCCTTGCGACAGCGCCTGCCGCAAGCTGCCGATTTGATCGCCAATCGAAAACTGATCAACCCCCGTGAGTGGAGCGGGTTTGGCGGCGACCGCGCCCAAAATTTGGATGCCTTGGTTGAGCGTGTTTTGGTCGATAGAGCCGCAAGCAGATAGGCTCAAGGCGCTCAAAAAAATCAATGCATTTTTAGAGAAATTCATGTTGCGTCCTTTAGAAATTGTTTGCTAGTTTTTGAAGTGTTCCCCCACCCTAATCACCCCCCGATTGGGGTGCGACTAAACCTAAAGCTTAACCGCTTTACCTCCCTCTCCCATCGGGGGAGGGCTGGGGTGGGGGAACACCTGGTGATAACCGTGCAGCAGATTAACTTTTGACGGTTTAGTGTTTCTTCTTCGGTGGCAACAAGTCCGTGATCGTGCCTTCCGCCATCTCTGCCGCGAAGTTGAACGTCTCTGACAATGTTGGGTGAGGATGGATGGTGAGGCCGATGTCTTCCATGTCCGCGCCCATCTCCAAGGCCAGCACCGCTTCGGCGATCAATTCGCCCGCGTTCACGCCCACGATGCCCGCGCCCAAGATGCGGCGCGATTTTGGATCGAGCAACACTTTGGTCATGCCTTCTTCGCGTGCGATGGAAAGTGCGCGACCCGAAGCTGCCCAAGGGAACGCACCCTTCTCGTATTCGATACCTTTGGCTTTCGCTTCGGTCTCGGTCAGGCCCATCCATGCCACTTCGGGGTCGGTGTACGCCACCGATGGGATGGTGAGTGGTTCGAAGAAGGCTTTGTGTCCAGCGATGTTCTCTGCCGCCACTTTGCCTTCGTGTACCGCCTTGTGCGCCAGCATCGGATTGCCCACGATGTCGCCGATAGCGAAGATGTGCGGCACGTTGGTGCGCATCTGTTTATCGACGGGGATGAAGCCACGCTCATTCACGATGAGGCCCGCTGCTTCTGCATTGATGAGACGACCATTGGGGCTGCGACCGACTGCCATCAACACGCGGTCATACACTTGTGGTTCAGCCGGTGCTTGCTCGCCTTCAAAGGTGACTTTCATGCCCGCCTTGGTTGCTTCGATCTTCGTCACTTTGGTCTTCAGCATGATGGCTTCGTAACGCTTGCCAATGCGCGTGTGCAGCGGTTTCACCATGTCCTTGTCTGCGCCGGGCATCAGTTGATCCATCAACTCGACCACAGAAATTTTGCTGCCTAACGCGTCATACACCGTCGCCATCTCCAAGCCGATGATGCCGCCACCGATCACCAACATGCGCTTCGGTACATCCTTCAATGCCAACGCGCCAGTGGAGTCGATGATGCGTTCGTCGTCGTAAGGGAAACCGGGGATGCGTGCCACGCTAGACCCTGCGGCAACGATACAGTTGTCGAAAGTGACGACCTTCTTGCCTTCAGCCGTCTCCACTTCAAGACTGTTGGGCGAGGTGAACTTTGCCACGCCGCGTACCACTTGCACCTTGCGTTGTTTCGCCAAGCCCGCGAGACCGCCAGTGAGCTTACCGATGACGCTTTCTTTCCACGTGCGGATCGCATTGATGTCGATTTTTGGTTTTGCGAAAGTCACACCGTGATGCGATACCTCTTCCGCTTCGCTGATGACTTTGGACACATGCAGCAACGCCTTGGAGGGGATGCAACCAACGTTTAGGCACACACCACCGAGCGTGGCGTGCTTCTCGATCAGCACGACTTGCTTGCCGAGATCGGCCGCGCGGAACGCTGCGGTGTACCCGCCGGGGCCAGCGCCCAATACAACCACTTCTGCGTGGAGGTCACCTTTGGCGATGGTGGCTGCGGCTTGTGGTGCAGCAGGTATCGGAGCGGAAACCAACCCCTCCCCAGCCCTCCCCTTATCAGGGGAGGGAGCAGCTTGCTCCTCCCCTGATAAGGGGAGGCCGGGAGGGGTTTGAGTTTGACTTACGTCCAACATCAAAATCACCGAGCCTTCACCCACCTTATCGCCCAACTTCACTTTCAATTCCTTCACAACTCCGGCGGCGGGGGAGGGTACATCCATCGTGGCTTTATCCGTCTCCAGCGTGATGAGCGCCTGCTCTTTTTCAATCGTGTCCCCCACTTTCACGCTGATCTCGATGACTGCGACGCCTTTGAATCCGCCGATGTCTGGTACTTTGATTTCGATAGTTTGGCTCATGCTATTTTTCTCCACGTTACTTGCCTTGTCATTCCCGCGAAAGCGGGAATCCAGCGGTTTTAATTAAAAGATACTTTTTGTTGTCTCCGCGTTGCGGAGAAATTATTTTATTGACTGGATTCCCGCATGCGCGGGAATGACGGTCGTTAAACCCTGACCTGTCCGCTCCCTAAAACAATATATTTTTGCGAGGTCAATCCTTCCAATCCCACCGGCCCGCGTGCATGGATCTTGTCGGTAGAGATGCCGATCTCTGCGCCCAGACCATATTCGAAACCATCCGCGAAGCGGGTGGAGGCATTCACCATCACACTGGCGGAATCCACCTCGCGCAAGAAGCGCATCGCCTTGGTGTAGTTCTCGGTGACGATGCTGTCCGTATGTTGCGAGCTGTAAGTGTTGATGTGGTCTATCGCCTCATCCAAATTCGCAACGATGCGCACGCTCAAAATAGGCGCGAGATATTCGGTGTGCCAATCTTCTTCTGTCGCCGCTTTCATCTCGGCAACCAATCTTTGCGAAGCATCGTCGCCACGCAACTCCACGCCCTTCTTTGTGTAGATGGCGCACAACTCAGGTAACACTTGGCTAGCCACCTTGGCATTCACCAGTAGCGTCTCCATCGCGTTGCACACGCCGTAACGGTGCGTCTTGGCGTTGTCGGCGATGCGGATGGCTTTTACCAGATCAGCTTCGTCGTCGATGTACACGTGGCAGATACCGTCCAGATGTTTGATGACGGGTACCTTGGCTTCTGCCGAGATGCGCGCGATGAGGCTCTTGCCGCCGCGCGGCACGATCACATCCACATA
>JAVHQJ010000126.1:0-3233 GCA_036171075.1 Sideroxydans sp.
TTGGGTGTTAGTACCATCGGCCCTGGAGACCTTAACTGCCGTGTTCGGAATGGGAACGGGTGTAACCTCTCCGGAAGAAACACCGGTCTAATTAATCGCAGGAAAAGCGCGTATCTTAAAGCAAAAGTTATCAATCATCACACCAAGTTTATATATATGGCTTATTTAGGATTAGAAAATAAGGCCAAGCCTCACGGCCGATTAGTATCAGTTAGCTGAACATATTACTATGCTTACACATCTGACCTATCAACCCAGTAGTCTTCTGGGGGCCTTTAGGGACAATTAAGTCCAGGGATACCTTATCTTGGGGCGGGTTTCACGCTTAGATGCTTTCAGCGTTTATCCCTACCGAACACCGCTACCCAGCTTATGCCGTTGGCACGACAACTGGTATACGGGCGGTTCGTCCACCTAGGTCCTCTCGTACTGTAGGCAGCTCCCCTCAAGTATCCTGCGCGCATATCAGATAGAGACCGTACTGTCTCACGACGTACTGAACCCAGCTCACGTACCGCTTTAATGGGCGAACAGCCCAACCCTTCCCACCTGCTTCAGCGGGAGGATGCGATGAGCCGACATCGAGGTGCCAAACCTGGTCGTCGATGTGGACTCTTGGACCAGATCAGCCTGTTATCCCCGGGGTAGCTTTTATCCGTTGAGCGATGGCCCTCCCACGAGGTACCACCGGATCACTATGACCGACTTTCGTCCCTGTTCGGCCCGTCGGCCTCACAGTCAAGCTTCCTTCTACCATTGCGCTCGACAGGCGATTTCTATTCGCCTTGAGGAAACCTTGGTACGCCTCCGTTACTCTTTGGGAGGCGACCGCCCCAGTCAAACTGCCCACCTGCCAATGTTCTTCGGCCGGATTACGGCTACGAAGTTAGATTCACAATTTCAATAGGGTGGTATTTCACCATTGCCTCCCCCAGGGCCAAAACCCTGAGATCACCGGCTCCCACCTATCCTACGCAACTAAAACCGTAAATCAATGACAAGATACAGTAAAGCTCCACGAGGTCTTTTCGTCTAGATACGCGCAGCAAGCGTCTTCACTTGCACCACAATTTCGCCGAGCTCTACGTTGAGACAGCGGGATCTTTGTTATGCCATTCGTGCAGGTCGGAACTTACCCGACAAGGAATTTCGCTACCTTAGGACGGTTATAGTTACCGCCGCCGTTTACTGGGGCTTAAGTTCGAAGCTTCGCCTTGCGGCTAACCCCTCCCCTTGACCTTCCAGCACCGGGCAGGCATCACTCCCTATACATCATCTTGCGATTTCAGCAGAGAGCTAAGTTTTTGTTAAACAGTCACGATCCCCATTTCACTGCGGCCCTTTCGCCGCGTGGTCTTTAAATCCCACACCGCTACCGGGGCGCTCCTTATTCCGAAGTTACGGAGCCAGTTTGCCTAGTTCCTTAACGTAGGTTATCTCGCGCACCTTAGTATACTCAACTCGCCCACCTGTGTCGGATTACGGTACGGTTACAATGGAAACTCCCTACGAAGTTTTTCTAGGCAGCGTGACTGGGCCACTTAGCGGTTTAACCCGCATCGTCTCGAATTCCAGCTTTAACGGTCAAACGGATTTTCCTATCTGACCTGGCCTTCCTTCTTTCTCCGGGACAACCTTTACCCGGTAGGCTTGATCTACTGCGTCCCTCCTTAGGTGATAACGCGTCCATTATAGTTCCGGAATATTAACCGGATGTCCATCGTCTACGCCTTTCGGCCTCGACTTAGGCCCGACTGACCCTGAGCCGACGAACGTTGCTCAAGGAACCCTTAGGCTTTCGGTGACAATGATTCTCACATTGTTTATCGCTACTTATTCCGGCATCCTCGCTTCTTGACGCTCCAGCGCTCTTTTCAGTACGCCTTCGCTGCGTCAAGAACGCTCCCCTACCACGTACGACGGATCTCTCCTTCGTACATCCGCGATTGCGGTGACATGCTTAGCCCCGTGTCATTTTCGGCGCAGGTTCGCTAGACTAGTGAGCTGTTACGCACTCTTCAAAGGGTGGCTGCTTCTAAGCCAACCTCCTAGCTGTTTATGTAAACCCACATCCTTTGCCACTTAGCATGTACTTTGGGACCTAGATCGGCGGTCTGAGCTGTTTCTCTCTTGCACGTGAAGCTTTTCCCTCACGAACTGACTGCCGTGTTATTCGCCGCGGTATTCGGAGTTTGATTGAGTTCGGACCGAGGGTCGCTCAGCCTACATCATTCAGTGCTCTACCCCCGCGGGTTAATCCACGACGCTATCCCTATAGATATTTCGGGGAGAACTAGCTATCACCAAGTTCGATTGGCCTTTCACCCCTTACCCTAGCTCATGTAGAAACTTTTCAACGTTTAACACTTCGGACCTCCATCACCGGTTAAGGTGACTTCATCCTGGCCAGGGTAAGATCACTTGGCTTCGAGTCTACTAATGCGAACTAATCGCCCTATTCAGACTTGCTTTCGCTACGGCTCCGTCGTTTACTGCCGACTTAACCTTGCTCGCACTACGTAACTCGCCGGATCATTCTTCAACAGGCACGCCATCGAGCATTCCCTCTCCTTGCGGTCGGGGCATAGCTCTTTGACAGTTTGTAGATATACGGTTTCAGGTTCTATTTCACTCCCGGTCACGGGTTCTTTTCGCCTTTCCCTCGCGGTACTTGTTCACTATCGGTCACTAGAGAGTATTTAGCCTTGGAGAGTGGTCTCCCCAGATTCCCACCGGATTTCACGTGCCCAGTGGTACTTAGGTATCCTTCGGAAGCCGCTTTGATTTCGCCTACGGGACTGTCACCCGCTATGGTCTCACTTTCCAGAGAGTTCGGCTATCTGACGGTTTGTAACTTCCCGGTTCTAAACCGGAAGGACCCTGCAACACCCTTTGAATAAATCCAAAAGGTTTAGGCTGCTCCGCGTTCGCTCGCCACTACTGACGGAATCTCGTTGATTTCTATTCCTCCAGGTACTAAGATGTTTCACTTCCCTGGGTTGTCTTCAGTGCGCTATCTAAAGGCCTGACGGCCCTCACTTTACGCAAAGATTTAGAGGGGTTACCTCTAACGGTTTCCCGATTCGGAAATCCTCGGATCAAAAGATATTTGCTCCTCCCCGAGGCTTATCGCAGCTTATCGCGTCCTTCATAGACTTCTAGTGCCAAGGCATCCACCATATACCCTTGTAGCTTGGCCTTATTCTTTAATCCTAAGCTATTTAAGGTAATGT
>JAVHQJ010000127.1:0-3230 GCA_036171075.1 Sideroxydans sp.
CACCCTTTGTCTTGTTATGTGCCGCAGGTATCTGGAGGGGAGTACTTCTTTTTTAATTTTCCACTTTTATTTAATACTTATCCACTTAATCCAATCCCTCGTTTCTTTCATCTTTGCTATGTTATGATAAACCAATAGTTTAAAACAATTTTAGACACAAAGGATATTGACAAATTATGAGAGTATTGTTTTTCTTTTTACTATTGGCACACTTGGCTTTTGGTGATGTAAAGGTTTTTACTCAGACGGTAAAACAGAGTTTTGGTGGGAGTCAGTCTGCGGATGATGCGCTTGTTTCTGCCATTGCAAAAGCAAAAAGAGCGGCGGTTGAGCAGGCGGGAACCTACATCCAAAGTGTCACTGAACTCTCAAATGGCACCATGGCAAGCGACAATGTCCTCGCCATGGCTGGAGGAATCAGCAAAACAGAGGTGTTGTCTCAAAAAAACTACATAGAGGGCAATATTTTTGGCGTGGAAGTCACAGTACGATGTGCTGTAAATACTGATAATCTCAAAGAAAAAGTAGAAGCAGTTTTAAAAGACAAAACACACCTCAAAGAGCTAGAAGACTCCAAGCAAAGAGAAGCAAAACTCCTTGAAAAGGTAGCCGAGCTTGAAGAGCAAAACAAACAAATAGCGCAAATGAACGAGAGCCAAAAGCAAGAGCTCAAACAACAGTTTCAACAAACAAGAGACGGGCTAAGTGCGGAGGATTATTTTAATAAAGCTAATACTTTATGGGATAGTCAAAAAAGAAAGTATAGTGATCCCACGCTTGTCATAGCATGGCTCACAAAAGCCCTCACCCTCGATCCAAACTCTGCAGGTACTTATAACAATCGCGGAGCTGCTTATGCCGACTTACAACACTTGAACGAAGCGATCCAAGATTACACACAAGCCATTGCCCTCGATCCAAACGATGCAATAGCTTATTATAATCGCGGAAATGTTTATGCCGACTTACAACGCTTGAACGAATCGATTCAAGATTACACAAAAGCCCTTACCCTCGATCCAAACTGTGGAGCTGCTTACACTAATCGCGGAAATGTTTATGCCGACTTACAACACTTGAACGAAGCGATCCAAGATTACACACAAGCCATTGCCCTCGATCCAAACGATGCAATAGCTTATTATAATCGCGGAAATGTTTATGCCGACTTACAACGCTTGAACGAATCGATTCAAGATTACACAAAAGCCCTCACCCTCGATCCAAACTATACAGGTGCTTACACCAATCGAGGAGTTGCTTATGCCGACTTACAACGTTTTAGTGAAGCGATCCAGGATTACACACACGCCATCGCCCTCGATCCTAACTTGGCACAGGCTTACTTCAATCGCGGACAAGCTTACACTAAATTATACCGCTTTAACGAAGCGATTCAAGACTATACACAAGCCGTTACCCTCGATCCTAACTTGGCACAGGCTTACTACAATCGCGGAGCTGCTTATGCCAACTTACAACGCTTTAACGAAGCAATCCAAAACTTTACACAAGCCATCGCCCTCAATCCAAACGATGCAGGTACTTACTACAATCGTGGATATGCTTATTTCTTAAAGAATATGAAATCTAAAGGCCTCAAAGATGCCAAGAAAGCGTGTTCTCTTGGAAATTGTGCGTTATTGGACTTTTTGCATTCTAATGGCATCAAGTGAAAAGTGCAGTTGTATTTTTGTTTTTTTGCTATAAATTATTACGCCGAGCCCGCGTGGATTTTAAATCTACCTTTTGGAGTGGTGGGGTATCCGCCATAAAATGCCAATTCTAAGATGTAACTGCGTATAGCACACATAAGCAGAACTTGTAGAAGAGAAAAAGTTGAGAATGGTGAATGAAAACACTCGTATAAATGGCACCATTAAAGCGATAGCACATAAAAACATAGAGGATAAAAGAAAATTTAAATAAGTTCTTGATACACTACAACACCAATAGAAGACATGGTGAATTAGCAAAAGAACTTAAAGTTAGAACTCTGTGCTAAGCGGTTAAAAGTTGGTTCGAAACAGAGCCTGAAATAGTTAAAATTTCTCCTGATACATTTTATATTATTGCTTTAAATGGAATGCTAAAATGTGTTGAAATTTGATAATAAATCAATAGTATGAAACTATTTTAGATACAAGGATATTGCAAATGATGAAGATGTTATTTTTTTTACTACTATTAGTGCAGTTGGCTTTTGGGGATACAAGGGTTTCTACTCAAATCGATAGTGGAAGTCAGTCTGCTGATGCAATAGCTTACTACAAACGCGGAATAGCTTATGCTGACTTACAACGTTTTAGTGAAGCAATCCAAGACTTCACACAAGCCCTCGCGATCGATCCAAATTTTGCGCTTGCTTATTACAACCGCGGAATTGTTTATAATGACTTACAACGCTCTAGTGAAGCGATCTTGGACTTCACACAAGCCCTCGCCATCGATCCGAATATTGAAGGCGCTTACTATTATCGCGGAATAGCTTATACTGACTTACAACGTAACAGTGAAGCGATTCAGGACTTCACGCAAACCATCGTTTTCAATCCAAATCTTGTACAAGTTTACTACAATCGTGCAATCGTGCATGCTCGCTTAAATAATACCCGTGAAGCGATCCAAGACTTCACAAAAGCCATCGCCCTTGATCCAAATTATGCAGCTGCCTTCCACAATCGTTCGGTTGTTTATTTCTCAATTAATATGAAATCTAAAAGCCTCAAAGATGCCAAAAAAGCGTGTTCTCTTGGGGACTGTAGGGGATTGGACTTTTTGAACTCTGAAGGCATCAAGTGAAAAGTGCAGTTGCATTTTTGTTTCTTGCTATGAGCTGCTATGGAGAGCCTACGTGGATCTTGCATCCACCTTTTGGAGCGGTGGGGTATGCGCCACAAAGTGGCAACGCTGAGATGCAACTACGTATAGCTCTCATAAGCGCAAAAGCAGAACTTGCAAAAGAGAAAAAGCTAAGAGTGGCGAGTGAAAACACTCTTGTAGATGGCAACTTCTCCCAAAGAGGAACCCAGTCGAGTTTTGAGCGCATCGACGCTGTGGAAGTGGTTCAAACATACAAAGCAGATAACGGTGCTTTGTATGTTTTAGTGCGTTAAATACGGCATTTACTATCCCAATATGTTGAACGTAATTTTTAGACTATACTTTTTGCTGACTATAGAGCCACTTGCAGATCTAACCCCGAAATCTTCCAAAAATCAGTATAGATT
>JAVHQJ010000128.1:0-3222 GCA_036171075.1 Sideroxydans sp.
GCGGCATGACCACCACCATCAACGCCTTTCTCAACGAACTGGACGGCGTGGGCAACGACAACGCCGGGCTGCTGGTGATGGGCGCGACCAATGCGCCTTGGGACATAGACTCTGCCTTCAAACGTCCGGGCAGGTTCGATCAGCGTCTGTTCGTCCCGCCACCGGATCAAACTGCGCGCGAGTCCATCCTGCGCATCCATCTGGCCGATAAACCGGTAGCCCCCTTGGATTTAGCGCAAATCGCCCGTAACACTGAACATTTTTCCGGTGCCGACCTTGCCGCGCTGGTCAGTCAGGCCGCTGATCTTGCGCTGACCGACATCCTCAAAAGTGGCTGCGAGCGTCCGATAGACAGCAAGGACATCGCCGCTGTCCTCAAACAAATCAAACCCTCCACGCTGGAGTGGCTGGCAGTCGCCAAGAACTATGTGGAATACGCCAACGAAGAAGGCAGCTACGACGAAATACGCGACTATCTGGCGGGGGTAGGCGGCAAAAGGAGGATGGGGTTTTGAGTTGTCAACTATAGATAAATGTCACAGCCGTCGTTATTACGCTAGAAGATAAACTAAAAAAGATATATCATTTGCAACATGAACGGAAAAGACATCCTTGCTAAACTTAAAGCTGCTGGCTGGACGCTGGATAGAATCTGCGGCAGCCATCACATCATGGTCAAGGATGGCAAAGCAGTTCCCGTTCCAGTTCATGGGGTGCGTGATGTTGGAATCGGCCTCGTCACTGCAATCGCGCGGCAAAGCGGCGTAAAACTCAAGTGAGGTGAAATCATGGAAATTCGTTACCCGGCTTTGGTCGAGCCACAAACCGACGGTACGTTTATGGTGCAGTTTGTTGATCTGCCTGACACATTTACTGAAGGCAGCTCGTTGGATGAGGCGATTTTCAATGCCGCCGAGGTGCTGTCTGCTATGTTGGGATGGCGCATGGATGAAGCGCAGCCGATTGCCGCTCCGAGTTTGAAGGTACAAGGTGCGCATTACATTTCTCCTGATGCCAAGACCCAAGCCGCACTGTTGTTGAGGCTGGCACGGGGTGAGCGCAGTTTCGCTGATTTGGCGCGGGCGCTGGAAACTTCGTGGCCAGTTGCCAAGCGTCTTGAGGATCCCAAACATTGGCCTTCATTGCGTACGCTCGACCGTGCCGCTGCTGCGCTGGGCAAGCGTTTAGTGCTGTCGTTCGAATAGCTCGCAGCGGCGCAAACTAAATCGTGGTCTGTCCTTCATAAGCGAATGAAACCGGCAACGAGCGCCCGATAGATAGCAAAGGCATCGTCACTGTGTTCAAACAAACCAAACCCTCCACGCTGGAATGGCTGGCAGTCGCAAAGAACTATGTGGAATACGCCAACGAAGAAGGCAGCTATGACGGAATACGCGACTGTCTGGCAGGTTCAGGTGGCAAATGGAGGATGGGATTTTGAGTCGTCAATTGGTAAATGTCACAACTGTCATGGTTGCTGTGGATGTGTGATGGCGGTTACTATCCTATCTGTCATTCGGTTCGAGGAATACTTTTTATGGAAAACGTGGTTCCCGATTCCTGATTCAAGGCGAATCAATCGAGTCTGACCCTATTGATTTTTCTTTGGCACGCAGATCATGATGATCGTTAAAGTAATACTGATCGTTCCCCGGGCTACTGCCCGGCAGTTTTTGCAGGCGTTTCGCGACGCGCGAAAATCGGGTGTCAAGCGTGGCTTTCTGCACGAACTGGTCAACTCGCGCAATGCCTGGTTCAACCTCGCCGCCTGTTTGCCGCCGCTCTTCGCGCCCTGGCTTGCCTCCTCCTGGAACCAGCTTGCCATGTATCTGCTATTCGTTCAGCCCCTGCTGCTGTATGGACTCAGCCGTTTGTGGCTGCCGGACGGGCAACGGGTCGGTTATTGGGGATTGCTGTTTCTGCATGGATTCGTCCTGTTTTTTGTTTCCGCCGGTCACGATCCGCAAGCGTTGAGTTTGTCGGGTAACCTGTTGCTGGGACTGGCACTCGCACTGACCGGCATCATCACGGCAGATTTTTTACGGAGAATTGCATGACACTGGATGAACTCAAGCTGATACACGCAGCGTACCGCACGTCCCCCGGTAATCCGGATCTGGCGCTGTTGCTGGCAAGTAAACTGGCCGCGCTACAGATGTGGCCGGAGTTGCTCGATAACCTGGATGCATGGCTCAGCCAGCCGACAGAAAGCCCGCCGTCACCGGAACTGGCGGCGCTGTTGATCCGCGCATTACTGGAAACCGCTCGCCTCCCGGAAGCTGAAGCAAGACTGAATAGCCTGCTGGATGCCGCACCGGAATACGATGTCGAAGAACTGCTTGCCGCCTTCGAGGAAAAAGGCCTCAAGCCGCGCCGCAGCAACCGGCAAAAGAGCGTGGACGATCCGATGGTTGACCTTTCCGATTTTCGACCACTCGATCTGAAAACCCGTTCTCAGGTGACGTTTGCGCAGGTAGGCGGGCTGGAATCGCTCAAGGAAGCCGCCCGCATGAAAATCATCCTGCCGTTCCAGAAGCCGGAGCTGTTTGCCAAATACGGCAAAAAAGCCGGGGGAGGGCTGCTGCTGTACGGCCCGCCGGGTTGCGGCAAGACCCATTTTGCCAAGGCGGTTGCGGGCGAATGCGGCGCGGCGTTTTTCAATGTTGGCATACACGACATACTCAATCTCTACGTCGGCAACAGCGAACGCAATATGCGCCGCCTGTTCGAGACCGCCCGCAGCAACAAACCCGCCATTCTGTTCATAGACGAGATAGATGCGCTGGGACGCAAGCGCGAACTGATGCGCCACAGCGGCATGACCACCACCATCAACGCCTTTCTCAACGAACTGGACGGCGTGGGCAATGACAACGCAGAGCTGCTGGTAATGGGCGCGACCAATGCACCGTGGGACATCGACTCCGCCTTTAAACGCCCCGGCAGATTCGATCAGCGCTTGTTCGTCCCGCCGCCGGATCAAACCGCGAGGGAATCCATTTTGCGCATCCATCTGGCCGACAAACCGGTAGCTCCCCTGGATCTGGCGCAAATCGCCCGCAACACCGAACATTTTTCCGGTACCGACCTTGCCGCGCTGGTCAGTCAGGCCGCCGATCTGGCGCTGACCGAGATTCTCAGAACCGGCAACGAGCGTCCGATAGACGGCAAGGACATCGCCGCTGTCCTCAAACAAATCAAACCCTCCACGCTGGAATGGCT
>JAVHQJ010000129.1:0-3217 GCA_036171075.1 Sideroxydans sp.
CATGGTGTTATGTGGGTATCAAGTTAAACCGAGGTGCGTCCCCTATTGTTTTATTGATGCGTTAGTTTCTGGCTGTCAACTTTTGTAACTCTTGCAACAACACAGGTACATCAACTTGAATGATGCTCCACAACGTGTCGTTGTCTATCCCCAAGTAACCATGAATTAGCTTGTTGCGCGTGGCAACCATCATGCGCCAAGGAATCTGCGGATACTGCTGGCGCACTTCGTCTGGAATATTCGTTGCCGCCTCACCGATCAATTCCAGATTGCGTATCGTCGCATCGTAATTCAGGCCACTATCCACAAAGCACTCTTGATCCAGCCCATCTGTATAGGCAATGACCTTCTCGGCAAAACCGATCATGTCAGTCAGATAGAAACGCCACTCGCGATCAGTGCCTTTAGACATGCACCGCCTCTTTCTCAATGAAAGGACGCAATTCAGAACGCAATGCCTTTTCGGTCACCAGATCAACCGGACAGCCCAGCAGATCTTCCAGGTAGAACTGCACGCCGAAATAGCGCGCCGATGTTGCAGGGCCATCAAACGCCACCAGTACATCCACATCGCTACCCTGTTGCGCGGCATCACGCGCCACCGAGCCAAACAAGGCAAGTCGCGACACACCGAAGCGGCGCATCAACTCAATTTTGTGCTCTGCAAGCAACTGCAATATTGTGGAGCGATTCATCTCATATTCCTAATAAAACCGTGGTACGTACCTATTATTTCGCGCAATCAAAGTATTTATGTATTTGAGAATAGCAAATTCGAGACTAATCCCATATCGTTCACAACCTACGTGACTAAATGCCGGTCTCTCGCTCTATTGAACCTTCGTGTCCCACCTCTAACAAAGCTTTCAACAGTTCAATATATTTTCCATCACCACTAAGCTCTTTAACTTCCAGCTCAAGGCGATTCATATCTTCATCAGCAAGTTTCAATCGTTTAGTTTTTATTGCGAAAGCAAATTCCAATGCTGCCTCACCCTGTTGACGCGAGTTCAGTCTGAATATGCTGGAAAGCAAATCAGCCATGCGACGACTTACGTCGCCTCCCGATGAGTAGTCAAGCTCAGATGGGTGTGCTGCTCGTAGAAGTGCTGACTGAATAACGCCATCGTTGTACCGAGCAAAGTTTTCTGGAGCAAGCACAACCTGCTGAAAAGTATCCGAAGACAAGCGATGCCCGTCATCCTTAAATTTAGTAAATTCTCTAGCGCGCTGAAGCATAACAGCAGCAGTCAACAACACAGCAATCGAGTGATCAAACTGTGCCGAGTAGCCAGCTTTCCAATATGCAAAATCCGTACGCAACATCAATTTATTTGAGCCTTGCAACGTAGCGGGCAAGAACGCACCTTCAGTAATACCTAATCGCTTCTGCAACTCATTGAGCCTATTCTCCAGAAGGGGAAAGTCGGACAATTTCTTCCATTTGCTGAATAATGTATTTTCAGCCTCAAATGCAACACCCACTGTTTGACCTACAGCAAGACTTTCCATAAGTGAGACGGTAATTGAAGATTTGGTTGCGGAGAACTTCAAATTACTCTTCAGTTGCTCACAATCACATATTGATTCCCCAAGTTGAAAACCGATCAAATAATGTCTAGCCCCCGTATGAATGTCTCGCAAATCTCTACT
Source organism: Sideroxydans sp. (assembly GCA_036171075.1). Taxonomy (GTDB): domain Bacteria; phylum Pseudomonadota; class Gammaproteobacteria; order Burkholderiales; family Gallionellaceae; genus Sideroxyarcus. The sequence continues at coordinate 1,654 of JAVHQJ010000129.1, forward strand.
AATCGAAAGTAACCTTGTTCCTCGACCAACTACCGCAGCGACAATAAGTAGTGCCTCATCACGATTTAATTTTTCACCCTCAAAATTACTAGCTTTAATAACACGAGGTGCATCAGTGCCGCCCCTGATTTCCAAAATTCGCTTTGCGCAAACCACTGCCAGTTGTATAGATGCTTCATCGTCTTGGCATATGATCGCCTGCACAGAAAGCGGCACTTTTTGCATGATATCCTTCTCAAAAAATTCTTGAAATTTCTTGTACTCAAACAATCGCTGACCGTCCACGAAGATAGGCCGCACCTTATCTTTTGGTTGCGCGGCTTTCATCAAAGAAAAGAAGGAGAATTCTGAATACTTCTGTCCTTCTTCAAACCAAGATTCATCACGGTGCGCCCTTACCGTAAACAAAACTGTTTTAAGCGGTACATCTTCAGGAATAAAGCTTTCACCAACAATTCGCAGATCACGCAAGCCAGCTAACTCATCGCGACTGCTTAATAAATCACTTTTATCGAATGCATAAATTGCTTGTTCGCTATCCTTGGCATCTTTCAAGGTAATTAGTGTAAATATTTCAGATGGGAAACAACGGGTCAATTGCTGCCAATCACGCTGCATCGACATAGATGATGATGCGGAGATAATACAAAGAGATGTGCCATGCATAGGTTTATCCACATTCTCCATGCCGCCGTACGAATGGAAGCTTTCAACCCTTGGGCGAGGCATTTCATATAGTTCGTGGTAAAGCTCCCGCAATACATATGCCAAACTGGCAATTGACATTGTATCAATGAAGATTACAGCAATAGGCTCTTTGGTTTCATCTTCACGCGCTGCAATTCTGCTCAGCAGTGCATATGCAAGAAAATGGACTCGCTCAGTCTCATACAATGCCGCATCAGCTCTAAGAAAGTACTTAGATCGTTTTTTCGATGGCTTCACGAAAGTAAAGCCCGATGGTGCTGGGTACAACACATTTTGGGAATCGAATAATATGCTGACTCCTTTTTGAAAAATTTGCTCTTGTTTTCCCTCATCAATTAAGGGCAAACTTCCTCGCTCATTTTTAACAAAAACTGGCTTTCCGATATTCCCCTTGCGGTCTATTTCACAAACCGCCACGCACACTTTCGAACTTGCTCGCTCAAGTGCTTGTTTAACACCATCATCCGCATTGAAAAAATCTAATATCTGCTGCGTTTCTTTGGGAATACAAACGAATACAAGAGCATCTGGCAACAGGACTCTACGCAAGCTCTGCTCTAAACAATCGGTCAGATCGGTCGTACTAATTACCCCAGGCGACTTAAACAAAAACCTATAGTCAGCAACCGCCCCAACACTCTTCTCATCGCGAACATCAACGGGGAAATAACCTCTCATAACTGCCCCCTAGTTGCTAGGGGGATAAGGATAGAAAAAGAAGCACCCACAGTTCTAGGTAACTCTTTCCTATCATTAAGCCAATGCATGGGCTTAAAAGCTGTATCTTTGCCATTCGAAAAGTCTTGGTATAGACAGAGCCTGCCCGTCCTTAATCGCAATAGTGCTTTCAACCGAA
>JAVHQJ010000130.1:0-3204 GCA_036171075.1 Sideroxydans sp.
ATAAATGAATCGCCACTTCAGGCCAGCGTTCGCGCACCATCGCGATGAGGCCTGGGTCGGCCATGATGAGCGCGTCGGGCTGCAAGGCGATGACTGGTTCCATATCCGTCATATACGTTTTTAGTTTGGCGTTGTGCGGCATCAGGTTGCTGGCCACGAATAGTTTTTTACCTAAAGCACGTGCTTCGCTGATGCCCGTGCGCAAACCTTCCATGGTGAATTCGTTGTTGCGCGCGCGCAGCGAATAGCGTGGCTGTCCGGCATACACCGCATCCGCACCAAAGGCGAAGGCGGTGCGCATTTTTTCTAACGTGCCAGCGGGGAGTAAGAGTTCAGGTGTTTTCATCAAGTATTCCCTCACCCCAACCCCTCTCCCAGCGGGAGAGGGGCTAGAGGAATTTATGCGCGATAGCCGAGTCGATTTAATATCTCGATGGAGGCGTTCGCTTGGTTGAGTGTGTAAAAGTGCAACGCAGGTGCGCCACCCGCGATGAGTTTTTCGCAGAGCTGGGTGACGACATCGGCCCCGAATTCTTGGACGGACTCCACATCGTCGCCGTAACCTTCCATGGTCTTGCGCAACCAGCGTGGAATCTCCGCACCACAGGCGTCGGAGAAACGCGCCAGCTGCGAGTAACGCACAATCGGCATGATGCCCGGCACGATGGGCGCAGTGATGCCGAGCTTGCGAGTTTCCTCGACGAAGCGGAAGTACGCGTCCGCGTTGTAAAAATACTGCGTGATGGCAGAGTTTGCGCCCGCCTCAATTTTGCGTTTGAAGTTGAGCATGTCCTCGCGAGCGGAATTGGCTTGCGGATGAAACTCGGGGTACGCCGCCACTTCGATGTGGAAATGCTCGCCTGTTTGCGCGCGGATGAACGACACCAACTCATTTGCATAGTGGAACTCGCCAATGCTAGCCATGCCGGAGGGGAGGTCGCCGCGCAAAGCGACAATGCGTTTGATCCCCATCTCTTGGTAAGTCTTCAGCAGCGTGACGATGTTCGCACGCGTGCCGCCGACGCAAGATAGATGGGGTGCGGCTTGATGTCCTTCGGCATGGATGAGTTTGATGGTATCCAGTGTGCGGTCTTGTGTAGAGCCGCCCGCGCCGAAGGTGCAAGAAAAAAACTCAGGCTTCAATGCGGCCAAGCGTTGGCGCACAGCGGTGAGTTTCTCAGCACCTTCCGCTGTCTGCGGCGGAAAAAATTCAAAGCTTATTGGAGTGAGATTGGCCATGTTTCCCTAACAATTGAGAGGCAGCTGAAGACAGCGCCCATGAAAAAATGCTGTACACCACCGCGCCCATCACGCCATACCAAAAGCCTTCTACGCTAAAGCCTTTCAAAATCGAACCTGCGAACCAGAACAACAGCCCATTGATGACAAAAATAAATAGTCCCAAGGTAATGAGTGTGACCGGTAGCGTGAGAATCAAAAATAGCGGACGGATAAGCGTGTTGATAAAGCCCAGTACGAAAGCGGCGATGAAGGCCGCCATCAATCCTGTCACATGAATACCGGGCACCAGATTCGCGACCGCGAATAGCGCCAAGGAATTTAGAGACCAGATAAGTAAGAGTCGTAGCAGCATTTTTTCTTTTCAAATTAAGCGGGGCGAATCGTCTATTCGCCCCGCGCCATCATACCTGCAACAGGCAAATCAATAACGGTAGTGATTCGCTTTGTAAGGCCCTTCCTTGGGTACGCCGATGTAAGCGGCTTGCTGGTCGGTAAGGGTGCTTAACTGTGCATTCAGTGTGGTCAGTTGCAAACGGGCAACCTTCTCGTCCAAATGCTTCGGCAAGGTGTACACGCCGATTGGATAATCTTGGGTGCGGGTGAACAACTCGATTTGCGCAATGGTTTGATTCGCAAATGAAGATGACATCACGTAAGAAGGATGACCTGTGCCGCAACCCAGATTGACCAACCGACCTTCGGCCAGTAGCAAAATGCGTTTGCCGTCTGGGAAGATGACGTGGTCGACTTGCGGTTTGATGTTTTCCCACCGGTATTGCTTGAGCGAAGCAACGTCAATCTCATTATCGAAGTGACCGATATTGCACACGATGGCTTGGTTTTTCATGCGCGTCATGTGGTCGTGGGTAATGACGTGATAGTTGCCTGTGGTCGTCACAAAAATATCGCCAAATTCCGCAGCGTATTCCATGGTCACCACACGATAGCCTTCCATCGCGGCTTGCAAGGCGCAGATTGGGTCAATTTCGGTTACCCATACTTGGGCGGATAGTGCGCGCATGGCTTGTGCACAGCCTTTGCCCACATCGCCATAACCAACGATGACCGCAATTTTTCCCGCAATCATCACGTCAGTGGCGCGTTTGATGCCGTCCACCAGCGATTCGCGGCAGCCATATAAATTATCGAATTTGGACTTGGTTACCGAATCGTTCACATTGATAGCGGGGAATTTCAACTCTCCACGCGCATGCATTTGATACAAGCGATGCACACCCGTGGTGGTCTCTTCGGTTACGCCCTTCACAGCCGCCAGACGCACGGAGTACCAAGTTTTGTCCACCGCCAATTTCGCTTTGATGGAATTGAACAGGCAAATTTCTTCTTCGGAAGAAGGGTCGCTGATGAGTGATGCATCTTTTTCGGCGCGAGCGCCCAGATGCAACAACAAGGTGGCATCGCCGCCATCATCCAAAATCATGTTGGAGAATATTTTTTCTCCCTTGGGGCTATCCGCCCATTCAAAAATGCGATGGGTGTAGTCCCAGTAGTCCGTTAATGATTCACCTTTAACGGCGAATACGGGCGTGCCGGTTGCGGCAATGGCGGCGGCAGCGTGGTCTTGCGTGGAGTAGATGTTGCAAGAAGCCCAGCGCACTTCTGCGCCCAGCGCCGTCAGCGTTTCAATCAACACGCCAGTTTGGATGGTCATGTGCAGGCTGCCCGTGATGCGCGCACCTTTGAGTGGCTGGCTGGCGGTGTATTCCTTGCGGATAGCCATCAGGCCGGGCATCTCGATCTCGGCAATCGCGAGTTCTTTGCGTCCCCAAGCAGCGAGGGATAGGTCGGCGACGATATAGTCGGTGAAATTGCTAGTAGTCATAAAGCACTCCATTCATCTAAAAAGTTAATGAATGGGTGCAGTTGATACGATTGAGCCACTGACTCCGAGCCTGACGGGGGACTGTGTCCTGTCCCGCTGCAGCACCCCTCGGAGGGTGG
>JAVHQJ010000131.1:0-14779 GCA_036171075.1 Sideroxydans sp.
CAGGAGCAGGAGCAGGAGCAGGAGCAGGAGCAGGAGCAGGAGCAGGAGCAGGAGCTAATTCCACTGCGATGAGCGCCTTTCTGGCAGATGCGAAGGCGGGCAATACTTGGCAATGGGGTGCTAATCAAATGCTGAATGCCTCTGCGGTGGTAGTTTCAACTAGTGCTTGGGTGGGTAAATCAATTTTAGTGCCGACGGCGACGGCCAATACTTACACTAGGTCGAACGCTTCTTATTCAATTAATTTGCCCGGCGGTGCTTGGGCGCTGCAAGCCAATGTGCCAGCCGCTTCAGGTGTGACAGACACGTTGTATAACCTTACGGCTGCGGGGTGGGTGGTTAGCCCTAGCGTGACCACGATTGTGAACAATGGCACCTCGTTCAGTATTACGGGGAGAAGTACAACGATGACACCCTCTACCACCGATCTATTCGGCAAGCCCGTTGTGTGTACCTCGCCAATGAGCAGCGATCCCGTAGACCCTGCAACTAATTATAGCCAAGCGATTACCAGTGCCACCTGTGCCGTGCCCACCAGCTACCCAGCGGGTGCGGTGCTGTACACACAGACTACTGTGCAGTCAGCTGACCTATATTATTTATGGAGTCAAACAGGCATGAACGCTACAACTGAAACGTTGACAGATAGCGCAGGTATTGCACTCACTGCCTTACCTGCGGCTGGCGCAACATTCTGTGTAGGTGTTGCTGGTTTTGATACGGCGGGTGTGGCATTCAGTTATGGGCAGGTTTATGTGCCGATTGCAGGTGCGGTGGCTGGCGCAGATAACTATGAGGGGCGCTATGCGCCTTCCTGTGCGGCTGCGGATATTACGACTGCGGTAAATGCGGGTGGGCTAGGGCAGCAAACCGTGCTGCTTGCTTATAAAGCAACGGGTCTAGGCGGTGTGACGGTGTTGACTGCAAAAAGTACACAAGTGGGTAATTCATGGACTCGAATTTTTGCGTTCAACGCGGCTAAATTTATGACGGGCTCCATGCAATCCGCTGGCACAAACATTTGGTATGAGGTGAATAAGCTCGCTGCCAACGCGCAACTCACTGCGAACGGCATCCCAGTATTACCGTAATCTTTGGTGTTTTTCCAAATCAACCCCTCTCGCAGTCAGAGAGGGGTTTTTTATGCGCGCTGTTTTGCTAGACTGCGCGCTGGTTTGATAACGAGGGTTTTTATATGACATTTCAAAAGCAGCTTTCTGCCGCGCAACGCGGTTTTACTTTGATTGAAATTATGGTGGTCATTGTCATCATCGGCGTGCTCGCGGCGCTGATTGTGCCTAAAGTGATGAGTCGTCCTGACGAGGCGCGCGCTACGGCGGCACGGACGGATATTGCATCTATTGTGCAGGCTTTGAATTTATACAAGCTGGACAATCATCGTTATCCCAATACCGAACAAGGTTTGTCGGCCTTGGTGAAAAAGCCCACGGTGTCGCCGATTCCAGAAAACTGGAAAGGCAGTGGTTATTTGGAGCGCATGCCTAAAGATCCTTGGGGTCACCCATACCGTTATTTGCAGCCTGGTTTGCACGGCGATATTGATGTGATGAGCATGGGAGCAGATGGTGAGGCAGGCGGCGAGGGCAGTGATGCGGATATTGGGTCGTGGGAATAAGCGTAAGAATGATTCTTCACGCCTCGTCATTCCCGCGCAGGCGGGAATCCAGTGCTTTTTTCGAAAAGGCAGTTCGCATTTGTCTCGCTTCGCGAGGGATAGGTAATCCACTAGATTCCCGCTTTCGCGGGAATGACGGGGTGAGGGGGCAGTCAGGCTTCACGCTTCTCGAAATGCTGGTGGTGCTGGTGTTGGCTAGCATCATGCTGTCGATGGTGGCGGTTAATTTTTTCCCCGATGAGCAAAGAGCGTTGCGCGATGAAGGCGAGCGCTTGGCCTATTTATTGGAGCAGGCCAGTAAAACGTCACGCGCGGGCGGGCAGCCTTTGGCGTGGTCTAGCTCGGGGCGCGAGCATCGGTTTTGGAAAAAAAATAAACAAGGCGAATGGCGACGTGTGGAGCAGGAGGCTTTATTGCAGCCGCGTGTTTTACCCGAGGATATGCGGGTGACTTTATTAACGCTGGCGGAGCGACCTGCACAGCCATCGGACATGTTGGCATTGAGTCCTGAACTGGGTGCACCGAATTTTGAATTGCGCTTATCGCGTGATGCGCAATCTATTCGATTAGTGGGTGATGGGCTGGGCAATGTGCGGGTGATGCCATGAGGCAGGTGCAGCGCGTGCGCGGTTTTACGCTTCTCGAAGTGTTAGTTGCGCTGGCTATATTGGCGGTGACATTGGGGGCGGTGGGGCGTGCGGCAAGTGCCAGCGTGCAACATGCGGACGCGATGCGTGAGCGAGTGTTGGCAGATTGGGTGGCACAAAATCGTTTGGCCTTACATGCGGCACGCAGTGATTGGTTGCCTGCGGGTATTCAGAATGGTGAGGTGGAGCAAGCAGGGCACAAATTTATGTGGCGCGAAGAGGTGAGTAATACGCCTAATCCCACGTTGCGCCGTATCGTGGTGAATGTGTATGCGGCGGAAGATGCGAATTACTCTTTGCGCCAAATGACCGCTTATTTGGTGGAGTATGCGCGATGAAAAAAATGCGTAACGGCTTCACCTTAATTGAGCTGTTGGTGGCGATGCTCATTTTTAGTGTGATTGCGATTACAGGCTATCGCGGTTTGCAGACGGTGTTGGAGACGCGCAATCATTTGGATGCGGAGACACGCAAGTATCAGGAGATGGCGCAGTTTTTTGCACGGTTGGAAGGGCAGTTGGCGCAAGCCAGTACGCGCAAAGTTCACTTGGTGGATGGTAGCGAACAGGCGGCGATGGTGGGTTACAGCAGTCAGATGAGTGGCTTGCAAGACGCGCAATTACTGTTCACCCGAGGGGGGGGCAAAGATGCAGCAGGAGGCTGGGTTACGCCACAACGGGTGGGCTATCGTTTGCGTAATCAGTCTATCGAATTGCTGCGCTGGTCACATTTAGATCAGGCGCCGAATAGCAAACCTAAAGTGGATAAAGTGTTGCAAGGGGTGCGTGAATTAAATGTGCGTTATTTATCGACGGCCTTTTTGTGGGAAAAGCAGTGGATGAATGCACCGCTACCCAAAGCATTAGAGGTGGAGTTGATTTTGATGAGCGGCGAGAAAGTGTCGCGCGTGATGGATTTGCCATGAGCCCCATTCCGTTGTTAAACCCACAGCGCGGCGCGGCACTGCTTACCGTCCTACTCATGGTGGCAATGGCAACGACGATTGTGTCGTTTATGGCGCAGCAGCAGGGGTTTTGGCAGCGTGAGATGGTGAATAGTCGTGACCGTGCGCAGGCGTCTTATATTGCGCAAGCGGGGGTGGATTGGGCGCGCGCAGTGTTGGCGGATGATCGTTCAAACAATGCGAACACTCCTTATGATCATGCGCGTGAGTTGTGGGCAGTGAAATTGCCTGCAATTCCATTGGATGGCGGTGAGGTGCAAGGTTCGATTGAAGATCAGCAAGGCTTATTCAATTTGAATAATTTAGTGAAAAATGGGGTGACCAGTTTGCCAGATGTGGTGCGCTTGCAACGCTTGTTGTCCATTTTGGGTTTGCCGCAAGAGTTGGCGTATGCCTTGGCAGATTGGATTGATGCGGATGCTACGCCAGCGGCATCAGGCGGCGCAGAAGACGGGTATTATCTCAACCTTGTTGTACCTTACCGTGCAGGCAATGTGTGGGTGAATGAGGTGTCAGAGTTGTTGTGGGTGCGTGGCTTTGATGCGTCCACATTGCAACGCTTGCAAGGCTTTGTGACGGTGTTACCAGCGCGTACGCAACTCAATGTTAATTTTGCGACAGCCGAAGTATTGGTGGCTGTGGTGGATGGGCTGTCTCTGCAACAAGCGCGCGCGCTGGTGTCGCGCCGTAAAGAGCAGCCGTTTAAGAGTGTGGATGAATTTTATGAGCAGCTACCCAAAGGGGTGGGTGCATCAAGTCGAGAGGAAATGACCGTGAGCAGTGAGTTTTTTTTAGTCGATGGGCATGCCACTTTAGCGCAGGGTGAATTTGTTGCGCAGGCTTTGCTTCAGCGCAATACGACGTGGGCAAGCGTGGTCAGGCAGAGTGTGCAATGAGTCAGCTACGTATTTATTTTTCAGCTGATTGGCATGATGCCGCGTCCGATTGTGCGTGGGCTGTGTTGGATGATGCGCGCGCCATTGTGCAAATGGGGACGAATGCCTTAGCGAGTATGCCCAAAGCAGATGAATGCATTGTGGTGGTCGATGCGGCGCAGGTGTTATGCGTTGCACATCGCTTGCCGAAAATTAAATCCAGTCAGCTAGAAGCCGCACTGCCATTGGCTTTGGAAGACATGATGCTGGGTGAGGCGAGTGAGCAGCACGTAGTTCCTGGTGCACTCACGGCAGACGGCAAAACGGTGCTGTATGTATTGGATAAAGCCAAGTTGCGGCAATTTATGGCGGCCTGTGCAATGGTGCAAATTCGCGTGCAACGTATGCTGCCCGAATTTGTATTGCTACCTGTGCAAGTGGGCGAGTGGAGTTTGGCGTGGGATGGCGCACGCGGATGTTTAGCCATGCCTCAATACCAAGGTTTGACGGTAGCCGGCGGCGATGTGCAGCAAGCCCCTGTGGCATTAAGTTTGCAATGGCAAGCAGCAGGTAATGAGGTGCAAGCCGTGCGCATATTATCCACGAGTGAGCAGCCTAGTGCCCCCCCCGAATGGCAAGGGATGCCACTCATCCAACAGCGTGAACGCTTTGATTGGCGCAGTGCAGCGTTGCACAACAGCATGCCTAATTTATTGTGGGGAAAGTTTGCGCCGCCGTTGCGCATTGAAGCCTGGTGGCCAACGCTGCGTCCGCTATTGTGGATTGCAGCATTGGGATTGAGTATTGAGGCGATTGGCTACAACCTGCAATGGCTGACACTCGCGCATGAAAAAACGCAAATCAAGCAATCCATGACGCACGTATTTCAAGAAACATTTGGGAGTGAAGTGGAAGTGGTGGATGCGCCGCTGCAAATGCAACGCAATTTGGCGCGCGCGCGCCATGCCGCAGGGGTGGCAGATGATGCTGACTTTTTGACCTTGCTAGATAGGGTGTCGGATGAGTTGATGCAAGGCGCGGCAGGCAAAGTGAATGGCTTGCGCTATACCGATGGACAGTTAGATATGGAAGTAAAGCTGGCTAATCGTGCGCACTTGGCTGACTTGCAAGCGCGATTGTCTGAACAGGGCTTGCGTGTGCAAGCCAATGATGTGAATGACAGTGGAAGTGAAATTACCGCTCATTTGCGCATCGCAAGCGGAGGGGTGTGATGAAAATGGCGGCTCAATTACACGCGCGTTGGACGGCACTGACCGCCAGTGAACAGCGCATGTTGACGTGGGGGGCGGCGATTGTGTTGCCGGTGTTGTTCTACATTTTGCTATGGCAACCCGCGCACAGTGCGGTGGACAAGTTGCAACGTAGCGTGCCGCAACAGCGCGCCGCCTTGGTGCAAATGCAAGCCCAGGCCGTCGAAGTGCAAACTTTGCGTCAGGGCACGCATCTTGCCGTGGTGGAAGGCGATGCGTTGCGTCAATTAGTCAACGTGGCTGTCGAGGGGGCAGGCTGGGCAACCCCCAATGTGACGGTGGAGTTAGCAGAAAAAAATGAGGTGCGCATCAGCGCGGAAAGTCTGGAATTTGCGCGTTGGATGAAGTTTTTACATGAGCTTGAAGCCACGCATCATCTGCGCGCCAGCTCACTCACTGTGAATGTCTTGCCTACCGCTGGGATGGTAAAAGTGAACGCGGTGGTGAGTAACGGGGCGGCTAATTAATGCCCTCGCGCAAACTGCAAGTCCTACTTTTCATCGCGATATTTATTGGGGTGTTGAGCGTGTGGGCGCCGGCGGCGCTGCTCTCTGGATTGCTGGAAAAAACCACGGCAGGCAAGCTGACGTTGGCACAGACGCAAGGTACGTTGTGGCGTGGTGCGGGTGTTTTGTTGTTGCGCAATGACAATCAATTTTTACCGCTAGGGCGTTATACGTGGCGCATTTTGCCAGCGCTAGATTTGTCTAGTTTGAATGTATCCGTCACCTCGGGAAATGATGCGCAACTCACCCAGTTGCACATTTTTCCGTGGCGCAACGAGATTGAAATTGCGCCGGCTAATGCGGTTCTACCTGCGCAGTTGCTGGCGGTTTTTTTCCCACAATTGACTGCATACCGCTTGAGTGGCGCGTTGATTTTGGCGACACCTCACTTCACCATTGCGCCAAATAAATTTATAGGGAGCGTGACGCTTGATTGGCAACAAGCCACATCCGGCTTAACCGACATTGCGCCGCTAGGTGATTACCGCATCACACTTAACGGGGAAGGTGAGCAGATTAAGGTGGCGCTGACGACCCAATCAGGAAAGCTCATTTTGACGGGCGCAGGAAAAATTCAACCGGGTAGGGCGCTTGAATTTGGTGGCACCGCCAAAGCTGCTCCCAATCAACAAGAAGCACTGTCCGAACTGTTACATCACATCGGCCCCGAACTCACACCAGGCGAATTTACCTTCGCACTGCTTACCCAATAATTGCGCTACGCATGAAACACCTCCATTGGATTATTGCTGACCTTTTTTTGCCCCCGCATGTGTTGCTGCAAGTGAGCGCAGATTTGCAGCTTCCCTATTTGCAAAAATTGTTGGCGCGCGGCGAACACAAAATCTTGCCCGCACGAGCGCAGGAAGATTTGTTATGTGAAGCGTTTGGCGCAAACGCAGCCGCGCCTGTGCGTGCGCAGGCGGACGGGCTTTTGGTACAGCAATTTAATTGGCTGTGTGCTGATCCAGTTGATTTGCAACTACAGCAGTCGCAAGCCATTTTGCAAGCCAATGTGGCATGTAGTGAAGCAGAAGCCGTCGCGCTATGTGTAAGTTTGAATGCGCATTTCAATCAGGACGGCTTAACCTTTTTTGCAGCACATCCGCAGCGTTGGTATGTGCGCGTCGAAGCATTGGGTGAGGTGCTGATGCAGCCTATCAGTCGTGTGATGCAACGCGATGTAAAGGCCTATTTACCGCAAGGTGCAGATGCCTTGCGCTGGCAAAAAGTAGTGAATGAAGTGCAGATGCTGTTGCATGGACATGCGGTGAATGTGGCGCGTGAATCGAATGGCTTGCCGCTCATCAATAGCCTTTGGCTATGGGGTGGCGGCAGCGCTAACCCATTAGACAGTGTGCTGGATGCAGTGGGCGGTGATATGAATTTAAGCGCTGCGTTTGCACAGCTGACGCAAATCGCACAACCATCTAGTCTGGCGCAAATGTTGGGCGAGCAATTTCAGCAAGGTTTATGGGGCACGACGACGTTAAGCGAGGCGTGGCGCAATGATGATTTGTATGCTTGGCGGGAGCGCCTTAAAGTCATCGAAAATGAAATGGCGCGTCCAGTATGGGAGGCGTTGTGCGCGGGAAATTTAGCGTCTGTGACTGTGTCAGCGGTGGGCGACAGTGCATTGAATACCTTTGAATTACAGCGTCGCGACTGTTGGAAACTATGGCGTCGCGCCAAGCCATTGGCGCACTATGCTGTGTAGAATTTGGGCAAGGGGAGGGGGTGTGCGATGAATTTTTTGAATGCAGCGGTTGATTTTTTCTGGGGCGGTGAGTTGTTGCTTGTGCTCGCGATGATGTTGAGCATGTTTGTGCTGCTGTATTACTACCGCAAAGAAGGGCGTGTCAGCTTGGTCAACACGCTGGGTTTTTACTTCGTCTGTTTATTCGGCTTGTTGGTTAGCGGGATGGTGTTCGCACTAGGCTTTGAGCGCGGCGCAAACATCGTGCATGAGGTATTCATTATTGGTTTGGGCGTGGCGGTGCTGCGCTTGTTGGGGCAGTTTGTGTTCCGCTTATTGCTGCCTGCAGTTAAATTGACGCCGCCGCGTATTACCGAAGATATTTTTGTGATTGTGGGCTACGTCGCGTGGTTTATGGTGCGGCTACGTTATGCGGGATTGGATTTGAGTAGCATCTTGGCAACGTCGGCAGTGATTACGGCAGTGATCGCGTTTTCCATGCAAGATACCTTGGGCAACATTCTTGGCGGCCTTGCGCTGCAACTGGATAACTCCATCGAAGTGGGAGATTGGATCAAGGTGGACGATATTTCAGGCAAGGTGGTGGACATTCGCTGGCGCTCTACTTTAGTGGAAACCCGCAATTGGGAAACGGTGGTGTTTCCTAACTCGCAATTGATGAAGAATAAATTTTTGGTACTGGGACGGCGTACCGATGAGCCTGTGATGTGGCGGCGCTGGGTGTGGTTTAACGTAGGCTTGGATGCCTCCCCGTCAAAAGTGATTAGCGTAATTGAGACTGCCATTGTGGGGACGGACATTGCGAATGTGGCGAAATATCCCGCGCCCAATTGCGTATTGATGGACATGGACAACAAAGGTTACGCACGCTATGCCTTGCGTTACTGGCTCACCGATTTGGCACCAGATGACCCGACTGATGGCGCGATTCGCTGGCACATTATGACGGCATTGCAACGCGCAGGATTGAAGTTGGCCTTGGAAGAAAAAAGCATTCACATCACCAAAGAAAACGAAAAATACGACGAAGCTATTCATCAGCGTGAGGTGTCGTTACGCATCAAAACATTGCGTCGGGTTGAACTGTTCGCCTCGCTGACCGAGGCTGAATTAAAGTCATTAGCCGAGCGTCTGCGCTACTCGCCTTTTTCACGCGGCAACATCATTACCTATCAAGGCGACGAACGTTCACATTGGCTGTATGTGATTATCAACGGCGACGCAGAAGTTTTTTTAACTACACCCGATGGCAATCGTCGTTCCATTAACACCTTAAGTAAGGGCAATTTTTTCGGCGAAATGGCTTTGCTGACTGGTGCGCCGCGCCGCGCATCGGTGATGGCTAAAACGGACGTTGAGTGTTATCGCCTCGATAAAGAGTCATTCGAAGATATTTTATTGGCACGTCCTTCTATTGCAGAGGAGGTTTCGCATATTCTCGCGCAACGTACCGCTCAATTAGAAACAGCGGTGCAGGACGTTGGCATGTCCTCGCAACGAGATTTATCGCAGAGCCGTGGCGAGATTTTGAGTACGATTAAGCGTTTTTTCTCTCTGAACATTTAGTTAAGGCGACAGCATGTTGTATCATGCCGCCTGCCATTGAACTTGCGAGACATTGAACATGAAAATTACATTTTTGGATTTTGAGCAACAAGTAGCCGACCTTGAAAATAAGATTGAGCAACTGCGTTTCGTGCAAGATGATTCCGCATTGGACATTTCTGACGAAATCGACCGCTTGCAAAAGAAAAGCCAAGGACTCACCAAAGACATTTATGCCAAGCTCACGCCTTGGCAAATATCCCAAGTGTCGCGTCACCCACAACGCCCTTACACCCTAGATTACATCGAGCATTTATTCACTGACTTTGAAGAATTGCATGGTGATCGGACGTATGCGGATGATGCGGCAATTGTAGGCGGCTTGGCGCGTTTTAATGGTCAAAGCGTGATGGTGATTGGCCACCAAAAAGGACGCGACACCAAAGATCGTCAATACCGTAATTTTGGGATGCCACGTCCCGAAGGCTATCGTAAAGCGATGCGCTTGATGCGATTAGCTGAAAAATTTGGCATCCCTATTATGACCTTCATCGACACACCGGGTGCCTATCCTGGCGTGGGTGCGGAAGAGCGTGGTCAGTCAGAAGCGATTGGTCGCAACTTGTATGTGATGGCCGAATTGCGCACCCCCATTATCTGCACCATTATTGGTGAAGGCGGTTCAGGCGGTGCGTTAGCGGTGGCGGTGGGGGATGCGTTACTCATGTTGCAATACTCTACCTACGCGGTTATTTCGCCAGAAGGATGCGCCTCTATTTTGTGGAAAAGTGCATCTAAAGCAGAAGAAGCCGCAGATACCTTGGCGATTACCGCGACGCGCCTGAAAGCGTTGGGCTTGGTGGATAAAATTGTGAGTGAGCCACTAGGCGGTGCGCATCGTGATTACGCAGCCACTATGTCTAACGTTAAAAAAGCCTTAAGCGATGCCCTTAAACAAGCGCAAAGCAAGCCAACAGGCGATTTGTTGCAACAACGTTTCACTCGCTTGATGGGCTATGGCAAGTACAAGGAAATCGAACTTACTTGAGTCGGTAGCGGCGCGCCTCGCGCCGCTCGTTCCGCCTGACAGCCGCATTTTAATTGGCTTGAGTGGTGGGGCAGATTCAGTTGTCCTGTTGCATTTACTGCATCAACTTGCGCCACGCTTTCAGTGGCAACTTTCCGCTCTGCATGTTCACCACGGTATTAGTCCTAATGCCGATGCTTGGTCTAATTTTTGCGTGAATCTATGCGCGCGTTACGCTATCCCTTTACATATTGAGCGTGTGAACATTGCGCCTTTGCGTGAAATTCATGGAGTGGAATCTGCTGCCCGCCAGTTAAGACAGGCGGCTTTTGCCCAGTATGCGTGCGATGTGATTGCCTTGGCGCATCACGCGGACGATCAGAGTGAAACTTTAATGTTGCAATTGTTGCGCGGAGCGGGAGTGAAAGGTCTGGCAGCCATGCCTGTTTTGAGCCCGTCGAAGTGGCCTGTTTTGAGCGCTTCGACAGAGTTGCAAGTGCAGACAGCTCGCACCTTGCGTCCCTTGCTCGAAGTGCCGCGTGCGCGCTTGCTGGAATATGCCGCACAGCAGGAATTGCAGTGGGTGGAAGACGAAAGCAATGCTGATGCACACTACCCACGCAATTTTTTGCGCCATCAGATATTCCCTGTGTTGCAGCATAAATTTCCGAATTACCGAGACACGCTGGCGCGCAGTGCTTCGCATTTGGCAGAGGCGAACCAACTGTTGGATGAATTGGCTCAATTAGATGCGGGCGCGGCATTGGATGGGCAGTCGCTGTCAGTGGATGCCTTGCATGCTTTAAGTCAGGTACGGGCGAAAAATTTACTGCGCTATTTTTTGCACAGCCAAGGTGCGCCTATGCCGCAAGCAGTGCAGCTTGATGAAATGTTAAAACAGCTGTGCACGGCCGACATCGACGCGTCGGTGTGTGTGTCATTTGGTGATTGGCAAGTCAGGCGATACCGCGCACGCTGTTACGTCATGCTTGCTTTGATTGAGTTTGATGCGAGTCTGATTCTCAATTGGTCTGGACAAAATACCCTGCAATGGCCTGCAATGGCATCACGTGTGTTATTCACGCAGACGCAAGGATTAGGCATTAGCTTGGCAAAATTAAATGGTTGGCCCATTACGCTACGCCACCGTTTAGGTGGCGAAACATTACGCTTACACACGCAAGGTGCGAATCGTAGTTTGAAGAACATTTTGCAAGAGAATCACATTCCGCCCTGGCAGCGCCAACGTTTACCTTTGCTGTATTGCGGCACCCAGTTAGTGGCGATTATTGGGGTAGCGATTCATGCCGATTTCCAGGCCCGAGTAGGAGAAAGAAGTCTGCTGGTATCGTTTGAATAATTGACATACTATGCACCGCAGTTGGTTGTTGTAACACTGTCGCTCATTCACTCTGGGAGAGAAAAATGAATAAAGTAAGCACGTTGTGTGGTGCCTTGTTGTTGAGTCTGTCTCTAGCCGTTTCTGCCGAACCCATCGTTATTAAATTCAGTCACGTTGTTGCTAACAGCACGCCAAAAGGGAAAGCTGCGGACTTCTTCGCCAAGCGTGCTGATGAATTGACCAAAGGGAAAGTAAAAGTCGAGGTCTATCCAAATAGCTCTTTGTACAAAGACAAGGAAGAGCTAGAGGCATTGCAGATCGGTGCGGTGCAGATGTTGGCGCCCTCACTGGCGAAGTTCGGACCACTGGGTGTCAAAGAATTCGAAGCATTCGACTTCCCGTTTATCTTTGATGATTACGCCGATCTACACAAGATTACGCAAGGTCCGATTGGGGTGAGCTTGTTGGCAAAATTAGAACCAAAAGGTATCAAAGGATTGTCGTTTTGGGATAACGGATTCAAATCGTTCTCGGCAAATTCGCCTATCAAATCCCCCGCTGATTTAAGAGGTAAGAAGATGCGTATTCAGTCTTCCAAGGTGCTCGATGAACAGATGCGTTCTGTGGGGGCTTTGCCGCAGGTGATGGCTTTCTCTGAAGTCTATCAAGCTCTGTCTACAGGCGTTGTGGATGGTACTGAGAATCCAATCTCCAATCTCTACACCCAGAAGATGCACGAAGTGCAAAAGAACCTGACGCTGACCAATCACGGCTATCTCGGCTATGCGGTCATTGTGAACAAGAAGTTCTGGGATGAGTTGCCTGCAGATGTTCGCGGTCAGTTGGAAAAGGCGATGAAAGAAGCCACTGTCTATGCCAACAAGATTGCGCAAGAAGAAAACGATAACGCGCTCGCTGAAGTGAGGAAGAGTGGCAAGACTGAAGTCTATACGCCAACTAAAGAAGAGCGCATGGCATTCAAGAAGGCTATGGCACCCGTGCATATCAAGATGGCTGATCGTGTAGGCAAAGATCTGTTGCAATCCATCTACAAAGAGACAGGTTTCGACCCAAGCAAGTTGTAATCCATCATCACCCGTTAGCGCAAACCGCTAGCGGGTGAGTTCCCATAAAAAAAATATTTTGGTCGCCGCCTAGTGGAGTTCTGTTCGTGAAATTTCTTGATCATCTAGAGGAATGGTTGATCACCTTCCTGATGGCTGGGGCGACATTAATCATCTTCGTCGCCGTCGTTCACCGTTACGCAGCCAGTAATACGGGCAGTCTCCCTGCTTTGCAAGATTGGTTGTTGACGCTGAATTTCACGTGGGCGCAAGAACTCACCATCATCATGTTCGTGTGGATGGCTAAATTCGGCGCGGCTTACGGCGTGCGCACGGGCATTCACGTTGGGGTTGATGTGTTGATCAATCGGCTCGACGAGAAGATGCGTCGCAAGTTCATTATTTTTGGATTACTTTCGGGTGCGCTGTTCACACTCATCGTCGCCTCTTTGGGGGGGTATTTTGTGTGGGAGAACGGCGCTCATCACGCTTTTCTCCAAATGACTGATGCGCCATTCGGCGATGTACCAGAAGGTCCAACGACTCCCGACCTAGAGTGGCCCACATGGATCGTTTATTCCGCGATTCCGCTAGGCACCAGTCTGATGTGCTTCCGCTTCCTGCAAGTGTTGGTGAGTTTCCTTAAGACGGGTGAGTTGCCGCATCATGATCTTGGCCATGTCGATGGCTTGGATGATGACAAACCCACGGTCAATTCCAATGAGTTTGTGATGGATGACAATCTGCATCCGTCCGATAGTGCTAGGGATGAGAAGGGAGGCAAAAAATGAGCGCTTCCTTCATCTTCATTCTGTTGTTGGCGCTCATGCTCACGGGTATGCCCATCTCTATTTCTTTGGGGCTCACCGTCCTTAGTTTCTTGTTCATGTTCACCCACGTTCCTTTGGAATCTGTGGCGCTCAAACTGTTCACGGGTATCGAGAAGTTCGAAATCATGGCGATTCCATTTTTCATTCTGGCGGGTAACTTCTTGACGCATGGCGGAGTGGCGAAACGCATGATTCGTTTTGCATCGTCTATGGTAGGGCACATGTACGGCGGGTTGGGTTTGTCTGGTGTGTTGGCATGTGCATTATTCGCGGCCATCTCGGGCTCATCTCCTGCCACCGTGGTCGCCATTGGTTCTATCCTATTGCCCGCCATGATTAAGGCGGGATTTCCCAAAAAATTTGGCGCAGGCATTATCACCACCTCTGGTGCGCTAGGCATCTTGGTTCCGCCGTCCATCGTGATGGTGATGTACTCGGTTGCAACCAACACCTCGGTGGGTGCCCTGTTCATGGCGGGCATCGTTCCGGGTGTTGTGCTCGCGCTAACCTTGGGCGGTGTCACCTATTACCGCGCACGCAAATTCGACTATCCACGTCTCGCAAAAGCCAGTTGGGGAGAGCGTTGGAGGACGTTCCGCGAATCGGTATGGGGCTTGTTGCTCATCGTGATTGTGATGGGGGGTATTTACACTGGACTGTTCACACCCACTGAAGCGGCGGCGATGAGCGCGGTGTATGCCTTTTTCATTGCAGTGTTTGTTTATAAAGACTTGCGCCTGAAGGACGTACCCAGAGTGCTACTTAACTCCGCCAACATGTCGGCGATGTTGCTTTACATCATCACCAACGCCATGTTGTTCTCATTCATCATGACTAACGAAAACATCCCGCAGGCATTGGCCAATTGGATGCTGGGCAATGGACTCGGGGTTATCACTTTCTTGCTGGCATGCAACATCATCCTGTTGCTGGCAGGTAATTTTATGGAGCCGTCCTCCATCGTGCTCATTTTCGCGCCCATCCTATTTCCCGTGGCGATGAAACTGGGTATAGACCCCGTGCATTTCGGCATCATTATGGTGGTGAATATGGAGGTGGGAATGTGCCATCCTCCGGTCGGTCTCAACCTCTACGTGGCCTCAGGCATTACCAAGATGGGAATAACCGAGCTCACCATCGCCGTCTGGCCGTGGCTACTCTCCATGCTAGGCTTTTTGATGCTGGTTACCTATTGGCCTGGCTTGTCGCTGTGGCTGCCGCGCATGCTGGGCATGATTCAGTAATTCTCGCTTATAAAACCTTCGAGTCCTTTGATTTAATGTGATTTGAGCGTACCCGCCCTAGTATTTTCCAATCCAGACATGAGCCTGAACGAAGGTGATTTGTGAGGTGTT
>JAVHQJ010000132.1:0-3138 GCA_036171075.1 Sideroxydans sp.
CTAGGAACGGGATCAGATAAGGCGCCTGAAATACAAAACCAATACGATCACGTCGTAAAGTGCGCAAATCATCGATTTTCCATGCGCCGTCAAATATCGTCTGTCCGCCCAGTTGCATTTTTCCGGATGTCGGTTCTATGACCGCGCCCAGACATTTCAACAACGTACTTTTGCCCGATCCGCTAGGGCCGACTAAGCCGACGACCTCTCCCGGCCAGATAGTCATATCCACGCCTTTTAAGGCATCAACGGCAGTATCCCCCTCGCCATAACGCTTGGTCAGATTTTCAATTTGGATTGCAGGTATTTTCATCGATTTACCCTCCTATCGCCGTGGCAGGGTCGATCCGCAAAGCCGCACGGATAGCGAAAACACTGGCCAGAGAACACATCAGCATGACTAAAATAAAGCCCAGAATTGCGTCACCCGGTATCAGCAATACATATTTCGGAAACAACGGTGCCCAAAAGGTTGCTGCGGTTTTGCCGACGACAAAACCAATCAAACCCAGGCTGAGTGCCTGCTGCAATATCATGCTGCTGATGGTTCGATTACCCGCTCCTACCAGCTTGAGCACAGCAATCTCACGGATTTTATTCATCGTCATGGTGTAAATAATAAAAGCCACAATCGCGGCGCTGACGATGGATAGAATTACCAGAAACATGAAAATCTGTTTGGATGAGGTCGCAATCAGCTTGGCAACCAGAATTTCTTCCATCTGCCCCTTGGTATATGCCTGCAAATGCTTCCAGCGCTTGATCTGTTCGGCAACTATCAGATCGTTGTATCCAGTTCTGATACGCACCAGTACGGCATTGACCATATGGCTGCTAATCTGGCTTGCCAGAACGGCATCCAGGACGCCAGCACGATTGAAAGCTGGGTTTTCTGTAGTCCGCGCGCGGTCATTCAACAAGGCATCATTGTCTTTGAGGAACTGCACCTCCTGAGCATCCTTGAGCGGAACGAATATCATCGGATCGCCACTGGATGACACCATGCGTTGCGTAAGTCCCACTACCGTGTATGAGTGGCGGCGAATCTGGATGCTTTCACCCAGCGCCAGCCCGGTCTTAATGTCTGCCAGTGCTTCGTAGTGCGTGCGTGCGATGGGGCGTCCTGCCACCAGAAAGGCTGGTTCTCCCGGCTTTCCCTGTTCAATCCCAACCAGCATAACGCGCACATCCTTGCCGCCTCGCTGGATTTGCATGGTCAGGTAAGTCACATTCCCTGCTTCCATGACCCCCTCTTGTCCGAGCAGGTCGCGTGCAACATCATCGTGAATACTCGACGGTTCAGCATACGGCCCCAGTGTCGCTTGCTGAACCACCCACAGGTCTGCACCGGCGTTATCTATCATGGCTTTTGCATCATCCACCATGCCGCGATAGACCCCGGCCATGGTCAGCGTGACACCGATCAGCAACCCCAGCCCCACACCGGTAAAGACGAACTTTCCCCATCCATGCAGAATGTCGCGGCTTGCAAGGTTGATCACAATCAGTTCCTCACGATTTCCGAAACGACTTTGAGCTTCAAGTCTTCGTTAATTTCCTTCTGGCTATATACAATCACTTCGTCAGTATCACTGATGCCATCCAGTATTTGTGTGCGTCCATCCAAAGTCGAGATGCCGACTTTGACTGGCCTGAACTTGGCTAGGTTGCCTTTCAACACCCAGACCCCCGCTTGCTGATCAATCCGTTTGATTGCAGCGGTGGAAATAGAGCGCGCCTTTTCCTGCATCGGCAATTTAATGGTGACTTCAGCATATTCGCCGAGGCTGGCATTAAACTCTGGCGCAGCAAAAACAACATTCACAATGCGTTCCTCGGTGACCGCATCGCTGATCAAATCAATACGTTCAACCGTTCCAGGTACGTGTATTTGAGGATGTGAACGCAGCACGATGTCAGCCTGCTGCCCGACCCGAAGCAAACCTGACTGTTTTTGGTCGATGCGAGTCTTGATCCATAAATCGTTAGCAGCAATAACTTGAAGTACAACTTGCCCGGGAACAACGGTCGCGCCTTGCTCAAGTAATTTTGCTGTGACAACGCCATCTATCGGACTTTTTAGTCTGATTTGATCGCGCAAATTCCCAATGCCCAGCGCATCAGACTGTGCCTTTGAATAGTCTCTTTTTGCTGCTGCCAATGTGGCCGTCGCCGCGCCCAGTGCAGCATGCGAAGCTGTTTTTTCATTCAGTTTGGCATCCAGAATTTCCTGACTAATGAAGCCTTTAGCGTGCAATTCACTGTATCGCTTATAGGAAGAATCAGTTGTTTCATTCTGACTCTGTGCTTGCAGTAACTGAGCTTCTGCAACCTTGATTGAATTGGCAGATCGCTCTTTCATAAAGAGACTGCTAGCCACCTTTTCATCAAGATCAATAGGATCCAGCTCAGCCACTATCTGACCTGCCTTCACATGATCGCCCTGATCGACCATGAGGTTTCTGATTCTGCCAGTCATGACTGGAGAAATACTGTAACTGTGCCTGGCTTCAACTAGACCTACACCGAACACTGCGGCAGCCAGCGTTCCCGTCTGAATTTTATCGACGGTAACTTTAATCGGCGCAAGCGGCCCTTGGGTAAGCACTGCCCATGCAAAGATTGAAATAAACAGGATGCCTAACAGGATAATTTTCAAATTAAGTTTCGACATAATCCGCCTGAAGAATGATTTAAGTAAGTAATTACTCGCTATCCTAATGACGTTGATCTAACCTGTCAAGGGAGAGTGTATTTGAAAAGACTACCGAGATTTATTAGCTTGTCGAATGTCCACATTTGGATACCTTATTGCCGCTTGCGAATAGCCCTTTTCTTACTGAAAATTTTGTACATTGACTATCCTAAAATGGCACAGGGCAAATTTCCCCCTTGAAGGATATGCAAGCGGCAGTGCTCAACATGCCTGCCGCTTGTATTGGCAATACCTGCTAGACCTCCGTCTGCTCGGAGATAACGAGGGCATCATCGACCTCAATACCCAAATATCTCACGGTACTTTCCAGTTTGGTGTGACCGAGAAGTAGCTGCACGGCACGCAGATTTTTAGTGCGGCGATAGATCAGCGTGGCTTTGGTGCGCCGCATGCTATGTGTCCCATACGCATTCGAGTCCAGA
>JAVHQJ010000133.1:0-14556 GCA_036171075.1 Sideroxydans sp.
CGGATTTCATCGAGTTAATCGAAAACCCGTTTACACAAAATTCCGGACACCCCCTTTCTCCCAGACGACCTATTAGGCATCAGTCTAATAGGTCGAATGAAATTTTGATTTACAGCGCCATGTTGCTTAAATTGCGACATGGTTTTTGCTTTTTGATTCTGACTCAATTTGTCATTAGCTCAATTCTTGATGCCCCTTCAAAACGATATTAATCGGAATAATTTTGCGCTCTGGCTTAAGCAGTGTGGCATCGCTGCACTGTATGTGATTTTTGGGTTAAGCGTGCATCGCTATCTGGTTTGTCATGACATTGTAAGTATTGTCTGGCCGGGTAGTGGACTAGCGCTGGGCGTATTGTTAATTGGGGGGCGGCGCTATCTGTGGGGTGTATTGCTCGGTGCCTTGTGCCTCAATACTTTAGTGAATGAATCATGGTGGTTGGTGCTGGGCATTACCTTGGCAAACGTAGTGGAAGCGCTGCTTGGATATGAATTACTCATGCGCAATCACCGCTATGCATTAGGTAAAAATGCGCTGGATGATTACTTAAAATTGATAGCCATAGGCGGTGTTGCTGCCAGCAGTGTGGGCACTGTTATCGCTATTTCCACAATGATTCTGGCTGGTGATATAGCACCAGCTGAGTATTTTGTATGCGCCAAAAATTGGTGGATGGGAAATGTATTAGGTGTTGTGTTAGTCGCCCCTTTTTTTATTGCGTGGCGCAAACGTTTTTACAAACAATTTTCTAATTGGGAGCGGCTTGAAGCGCTGTTGCTAATTGCGCTTACCTTTGTTGCAGGGCAAATTATTTTCTTGGGTTGGTTGCATGAATACTTCAGTGAGCCACCCAAAAATTACTGGATGTTTTTGTTATGCACTTGGGTAGCAATACGCCAAGGGTCACGGGGTGCAACTTTGGTCGTGCTGCTTATTTCCATGCAATTCATGTTGGGCATATTTCAAAATAACGATTTCATTGCACAGCAACTATCCGAAACACAGCTTAATGACTACTGGTTTTATATGTTGATTCTGTCATTAGTCAGTATGACGATTGCAACTTACGTGGATAGTATCAAGCAGGTGTTGGACGAAACTCGCTTAAAAGATACAGCGCTCAATGCGGCTGCAAATAGCATCATCATCACTGACAAAGCAGGCCAAATTGAATGGGCGAACCAGGCTTTTTGTAGGATTTCTGGGTACGACCATGGCGAGATGCTTGGGCGCAATCACAGTGAGTTAGTGCATTCTGGAATGCAGGACAAAACTTTTTATCACTCGTTGTGGAAAACGATTCTGTCCAAAAAAGTGTGGCGCGGAGAACTCATCAATCGCCGCAAAGATGGATCCCTGTTGAACGAAGAAATGACCATCACCCCCTTAGCGGATGAGCAGGGCGAAATTACCCATTTCGTTGTGGTCAAACAAGACATTTCGGAACGCAAGGTATCTGAACAAGCCTGGAGATTAGAAAGCGAGAAGAATCTCGCGTTGCTACACAATGCGAGTGACGGTATTCACATCCTAGACACTTATGGCAATGTGATTGAAGCCAGCGATTCATTCTGCGCCATGTTGGGTTATCAACGGCGTGAGCTAATCGGCATGCACATCTCTGCGTGGACGGTTAATTTTGACACCCCCGATGTGCAAAATATTTTGCAGCAACAGCGTGAGCAACCTATTCGGACTCAATTTGAGTTAGTCCACCGCCGTAAAGACGGAACACAATTCGACGTTGAGATTAGTGCTTTTCCGCTTGAATTAGGCGGAGAGAAAGTCTTGTTCAATTCATCACGTGACATTTCCGAGCGTAAGCGAATTACATCGCAAGTTCAGCATACCGCTACTGAATTGGAACAGGCCAAAGCGCAAGTTGAACAAGAGCATGCCTTGATGGCGGAGCGTGTAATGGAACGCACGGCACAATTATTACGCGCCAACAAAGCCAAAGATTCTTTTCTGGCAACGATGAGTCACGAAATACGCACGCCGCTAGGCGGACTGCTCGGCATGATTGAGTTATTGAGCCTGTCCAAACTAAACCACGAGCAACACAGTATGGTGCGTACCGCCATGAGTTCTGGTAAAGGTTTGTTGCGCATCGTCGATGACATTTTGGATTGGTCTAAAATTGAAGAGGGCAAATTAGAATTGTCTCCCGAGGTGGCCAATGTGCCTGAGCTCATCAAGGGAGTGGTGAATACTTATGCTCAACTGGCGAGTGCCAAGGGCGTACAACTGCGACACCGAATTGACGAGCAACTGAACGCAGCGTATTTGTTCGATTCCCTTCGTCTATCCCAAATACTCAACAACTTCACCAGTAATGCCATTAAATTTACGGCACATGGAACGGTTGAGATTTTTGCCGAATACGTCAATCAAAACGAGCAGGGTGTGGCGATACGGCTGGGGGTTAAAGACAGTGGAGTGGGTATCAATTCAGAGCAAATGGGACGTTTGTTTCAACTTTATGAACAAGCAAGTTCCGATACGGCACGCATGTATGGAGGAACAGGGCTGGGGCTGTCGATTTGCCGCAGTTTGTCTAAATTAATGCAAGGTGAGATTAGCGTAGAAAGCACACCAGGCGTGGGCTCTACCTTTTATTTAAGTATTCGATTGCCGCTAGCAAACCAAGAAGAGCAACGCGTTATGCAACTACGTTTAGCGCGCGGTGACGAAAGTGATATTACACAAGCTGTTGCGCCACTCATAACGGATGGCCGTCTCCTTTGTATATTGATAGTTGACGATCATCCGGTTAATCGAGCGCTCCTCAAACAACAATTGGAGCAACTTGGCGTACAAGTGGAGGCGGCGGCTTTTGGCATTGTTGCTTTATCGTTGTGGTGGACAGGCCACTTTGACCTTGTGATTACCGACTGCCACATGCCCGAAATGGATGGCTACGAACTCACGCGCAGCATCCGCGAAATGGAAATCCACGATGATCGACCGCGTATTCCCATTATTGCTTGGACAGCCAATGTGATGGCCGAAGAAGCAGCGCATTGTCATGCCGCAGGCATGGACGATTTGCTCACAAAGCCCACCGAACTGCTTGTGCTGCGCGCCATGCTGATTAAGTGGCTGCGCAAGGGCTAGCTGTTCGAGGTGGCAGAGCAGGGGCCATCTGTGCAGGTACTCAATGTGGAACTGGATCTTACCGTTCTACAGAAAATTGCCACCACGCCATTCGAATAGGTTGAAATTCTGCAAGAATTTCAGCAATACAACCGTGATGACATCGCCAGTCTGCTGATGGATTTAGAACACGGCGATGCGCCCGCTATCGCCAGCAGCGCACACCGCATCAAGGGGGCGTACCGCATGGTGGGCGCACTGGAATTGGCCGATTTGTGTTTGAAGATTGAGCAAGCGGCAAAACAAGTTGATTTTCTGTCGCAGCCAAAAATTGAATAATCGGGTTTTTATAAAATACTAACCCCTTGTTTTTTTAGCATATCTACCAATTTGATGAGTGGCAATCCGATTAATGCATTCGGATCGTCGCCTTGTATGCGCTGAATAAGCGCAATCCCTAGCCCTTCTGACTTTGCGCTGCCAGCACAGTGGTAGGGCTGCTCTTTAAGTAAGTAGCGCTCAATTTCATCATCGCTCACCTGCCGAAAATCGACCTGAGTTGTGACTAGTTCTGTCTGCATGTCGGCGGTACGAGCATTAAATAGACTGACCGCAGTGTAGAAAAAAACTGTGTTACCACGCATGGCGCGTAACTGACGTACAGCATTATCATGAGTCATTGGCTTGCCTAATTGTTGGCCGTTCAACAGCGCTACTTGATCTGAACCTATGATGAGCGCATCGGGATGATGTTCGGCAACCGCATGCGCTTTTAATTGAGACAAGCGCTGCGACGTTTGCAAGGCGCTCTCGTTTTCTAGTGGCGTTTCATCTACTTCCGGCGAAGCGGTTTGAAACTTAAGTTGGAGTGTGGCTAGTAGCTGGCTTCTATATATAGAAGTGGAAGCCAAGATAATCGGTTGAGAATTCAAGATATTCCTTTGCGGCGACTTTGACAGGGTGGGCGAGAATATATATCATGCGCGCCTCATGTTTGCACAGCCTTTAATTGATGCGTTGGAATTTGCCAGAGATGGCAAGCAAATACGTGGGGAAGTACCCATGTCAGCGCTCTCTAGGTTGGGTGATGTGTTGACGGATTCGCACGGGATATTGAGTTATGTAGTGCGTGGCTATCGCATGGGAGAGGTTGATATGCTTGGCATAGAAATTTCTGGTGAATGCCATTTGCGTTGTCAACGTTGCTTGGGTGAGCTGGCTTACCCGCTAAACCTGAATGTGAATTTACGTTTGGTTAATTCAGCAGAGATGGATGAAGTTGAGGCTGAAGATGAAGTCGAATATATAGTGGCATCGTCCCAGTTGGATGTGTTGGCATTGATTGAGGATGAGCTTTTATTGAGTCTTCCTTTTTCCCCTAGGCATCCTGCAGGTGTTTGTGATCGTGCACCTGAAAGTTTGCAACACTCCGCCAACCCATTTTCGGTGTTGGCGGCATTAAAGAAGTAGATTAAGTTGGTTTTTGTGAGGAGTAGTTACTATGGCAGTTCAGCAAAATAAAAAGTCCCCATCCAAGCGCGGCATGCACCGTGCGCATGATTTCTTGACCGCACCAGCACTGGCAATTGAGCCATCTACTGGCGAACCCCATCTGCGTCACCACATCAGCCCAAGCGGCTACTACCGTGGCAAAAAAGTAGTCAACGCCAAGGGCGAATAAGCTCTTTGTTTGATTTGATTGCACATCCTGCCCCCGCAGGATGTTTTCAGCTCGACCATTTCTCGTTATTGAGGATCGCCTAATGGATGTCACGATTGCCATTGATGCTATGGGAGGCGACCATGGTGTTTCCGTTACTGTTCCTGCAGCCGTCGCTTATCTTCGCGAACATGCGGGAGATACAATTGTTTTGGTGGGGCAGCCTGAAGTCATCGAGGCTGAATTGCGCAAGCTTGGTGGGGTTGAAAAATATCCACGTATTCGAATTCATGCCGCGACTGAAGTGGTTGAGATGGACGAACAACCTCAATCTGCTTTGCGTGGAAAAAAAGACTCCTCTATGCGAGTCTCGATTAACCTCGTCAAGTCAAATGAAGCTGCAGCCTGCGTAAGTGCGGGCAATACAGGCGCGTTAATGGCCACTGCGCGATATGTATTAAAAACACTGCCGGGTATTGATCGCCCTGCGATTGCTTCTTTTCTTCCAACGCATTCTGGTCAAGTATGTATGCTTGATTTGGGCGCGAATACAGACTGCACACCTGAACACTTGCTGCAATTCTCACTTATGGGCTCAACCTTGGTGACGGCACTTGAACATAAGCCTCACCCAACGGTTGGCTTACTAAATATCGGCAGCGAGGATATCAAAGGCAACGAAGTTGTTAAGCAAACTGCCGTATTGTTGCGTGAAAGTAATTTGAATTTTTACGGCAACGTAGAGGGTGATGATATTTTCAAAGGTGTGACTGATGTTGTGGTGTGTGATGGATTTGTAGGTAATGTTGCATTAAAAACGGCTGAAGGAGTCGCCAAAATGATGGGGGGCTTCTTGAAAGAAGAATTTAGTCACAATTTGCTCACCAAACTTTCTGCTGTAATCTCCATGCCAGTATTGAAATCCTTTAAGCGTCGCCTCGATCATCGCCGCTACAACGGTGCTAGTTTTTTAGGTTTGAAAGGCATTGTCGTGAAAAGCCACGGCTCTGCAGATGCTTTCGCATTCCAATGTGCTATTGCCCGCGCCGCAGAAGAAGCACGCGAAGGGATGTTGGAACATATCAGTGAACAAGTTGAGAAATGGCATCTTTCTCGCCAAGCTAATGCAGTGGGGGTGCAATGATTTATTCAAAGGTAATTGGTACAGGTAGTTACCTGCCAGCCAAGACGGTGACGAATTACGATTTGGAAAAAATTGTTGATACGTCTCATGATTGGATTTTTTCGCGCAGTGGCATTAAAGAACGTCATATTGCAGCGGACACCCAAAAGACCAGTGACTTGGCTTACGAGGCAAGCTTAAAAGCGATAGAAGCGGCAGGCATCCTTCCCGCTGATATCGACTTGATTATTGTGGCGACCACTTCGCCTGATATGCCTTTCCCAAGCACGGCTTGCATCCTTCAACATAAGCTCGGTATCGTCAACGGAAGTCCTGTTTTTGATATGCAGGCAGTTTGCGGGGGGTTCATTTTCGCACTGAATACAGCTGATTTATATATTCGTGGTGGGCAAGCCAAGATCGCACTTGTTGTGGGCGCGGAAGTTTTATCACGAATGCTGGATTGGAACGATAGAACAACTTGTGTTCTGTTTGGCGATGGCGCGGGCGCGGTTGTTTTGAAAGCGTCCGATGAGCCGGGCATCATGGCTTCTAAATTGCATTCGGATGGAAGTTACCATCAACTGCTCAAGGCTGACCCCAAGATAACCATGGAAGGTCAGACTGTTTTTAAGTTTGCAGTCAATTCGTTAAGTAGCGTTGTTGAAGAATTGCTTGAGCAAGAAAATATGAGCGGCTCAGATATCGACTGGATGGTTCCGCACCAAGCCAACATTCGCATCATTGAAGCTACCGCCAAAAAATTGGGGATGACCTTGGACAATGTCGTGGTCACGGTAGCTAATCACGGAAACACATCGGCAGCTTCGATACCGTTAGCGCTAGACACAGCCGTTCGGGATGGACGTATCAAACCGGGGCAAACAGTCATCATGGAAGCCATCGGTGGGGGATTCACTTGGGGTGCAACTTTAATTAAGTGGTAGGTTCAATATGACTCAATTCGCTTTCGTATTTCCCGGTCAGGGCTCTCAATCTCGCGGGATGATGAATGGCTATGCCGACTTCCCCGCCGTTCGTGACACGTTCATCGAAGCTTCTGATGTGCTCAAACAAGATATGTGGCAGTTAGTGGCTGAAGGCAGCGACGCTGATTTGAACGCCACCGTGAATACTCAACCGATCATGCTAACTGCCGGCGTGTCGGTGTATCGCGCATGGCAATCACAAAACGGCGCAGCCCCAAAAATGATGGCGGGACACAGTTTAGGTGAGTACACCGCATTGGTTGCTGCTGGCGCAATCGAATTTGCAGATGCGTTGCCTCTCGTGCGTTTTCGAGCCAACTGTATGCAACAAGCCGTACCTGAAGGCGTGGGTGGTATTGCCGCTATTTTAGGATTAGATGATGCAGCAGTGCGCACGGTCTGTGCTGAAGGTGCACAGGGTGAAGTGTTGGAGGCAGTTAATTACAACTCGCCAGGGCAGGTGGTGATTGCGGGTAACCGAGCGGCTGTGCAGCGCGGTATGGAGCTAGCTAAAGCCAAAGGTGCAAAACGCGCCATTATGTTGCCCATGAGTGTGCCTTCTCATTGCAGCTTGCTAAAAGGTGCGGCGGAACAATTGCGTGCCTATTTGATGGATGTAAAGATACAAGCGCCGAGCATTCCGGTGTTACACAACGCGGATGTTGCGGCTTATAGCGAGGTGGTAAAAATCAAAGATGCCTTGGTACGCCAACTATATTCCCCTGTACGCTGGGTTGAAACTATCCAAGAATTGGGTCAACAAGGCATAACCCATAATGTGGAATGTGCTCCTGGCAAGGTTTTGGCTGGCTTAAATAAACGTATCGATACAAACCAGCAAGCGATGTCCATGAATGATGGCGAAGCACTCAAAGCCGCTTTAGCGTTATTTGCATAAGGAAAAAGCATGACACTTAAAGGACAAATTGCGCTCGTAACAGGTGCTTCACGTGGTATTGGGCAAGCTATTGCGCTTGAGTTGGGCAAGCAAGGGGCGATCGTCATTGGTACGGCGACCAGTGAAAGTGGCGCACAAGCGATTACTGCTTATTTGCTCGCGGCCGGGGTTAAAGGCAAAGGTTACGCGCTGAATGTGAATGATTCTGCACAAACAGAACAAGTATTAGCCGCCTTGCGCGCAGAGTTTGGAGAAATTTCGATTCTCGTGAATAACGCTGGAATTACCAAAGATAATTTGCTGGCGCGCATGACTGATGAAGATTGGGATGACGTATTGACTACCAATTTGAAATCTGTATTTCGCTTAAGTCGCGCCGTATTGCGTGCCATGATGAAAGCTAGAGGTGGGCGCATCATTAGTATTTCATCGGTTGTCGGTAGTATGGGCAATCCAGGGCAAGCTAACTATGCAGCTTCTAAAGCGGGTATGGCTGGATTTACCAAGTCATTGGCACAGGAAATCGGTAGTCGCAATATCACGGTCAATTGTGTCGCACCCGGTTTTATTGATACAGACATGACCTTGGCGCTCGGCGAAGAGCAGCGCGCCAAATTGGTTGAGCATGTTCCCTTAAAACGTTTAGGGCAGCCTGCCGATATTGCGATGGCAGTTGCTTTCTTGGCGAGTCCTAGTGCAGCTTACATCACGGGTGTCACCCTGCATGTGAATGGCGGGATGTATATGGAATAAGGTTGTGATTTGGGAAATTGGCATGAGTTTGGTAGAATGTTTGGGCTGTTTTGTATTTTAATTTTAATGGGAGTAGAGCAATGTCTAACAACGAACAACGCGTAAGAAAAATTGTCGCTGAACAACTGGGTGTTAATGAATCAGAAGTTAAGAATGAGTCTTCATTTGTGAATGATTTGGGTGCTGATTCATTGGATACAGTTGAATTGGTAATGGCTCTGGAAGAAGAATTCGGCGTTGAAATTCCTGATGAAGATGCAGAAAAAATCACTACCGTTCAACTTGCTCTGGACTATGTAAATACACATTCCAAGTAATTGAGTTGTATCGTTCAACATTTCAATATCGGAGTTCAGTTTGACTAAACGTAGAGTCGTCGTAACCGGCCTTGGGGCAGTCTCCCCAGTCGGGGTAGGTGTTGCAGCCACATGGCAAAACATCGTGGCAGGTAAATCTGGAATCGGACGTATCACACGTTTTGATGCTAGTTCCTTTGCTTGTCAAATTGCTGGAGAAGTGAAAGACTTTGATGTAACTCAATTTCTCCCAGCAAAAGACGCTCGACGTATGGATCGCTTCGTTCATCTCGGCCTAGCCGCAGGTATAGAAGCGTTTAAGGATTCTGGTATTGAGGTGAATGAACAAAACGCCGATCGTATTGGTGTTTGTATCAGTTCAGGCATTGGCGGGCTGCCAATGATTGAAGACACGCATAATGATTTTTTGGCGAGTGGGGCACGAAAAATTTCCCCATTCTTCATTGCGGGCACGATTATCAATATGATTTCCGGCAATCTTTCCATCATGTTTGGATTGCGCGGCCCTAATTTTGCAGTTGTTTCTGCCTGTTCTACAGGCACACATAGCATCGGCGAATCCATGCGTAAGATTCAATATGGCGATGCCGATGTGATGATTGCGGGCGGTTCAGAGTCTTCAGTTTGCCCACTGGCTATTGGTGGATTTTCTGCATCACGTGCACTATCCACACGTAATGACGATCCTGAAACAGCTAGTCGTCCTTGGGACAAAGATCGAGATGGTTTTGTACTGGGTGAAGGTGCGGGTGTTTTAGTACTGGAAGAATACGAACACGCTAAAGCACGCGGTGCAAAAATTTATGCCGAGCTGGTGGGCTATGGTGCGAGCGCGGATGCTTATCACATCACTTCACCTGCGATGGATGGCCCTAAGCGCAGTATGTTGAATGCATTAAAAGACGCGGGTATGACGCTAGACCAAGTGCAATATGTTAATGCACATGGCACATCTACACCGATGGGTGATAAAAATGAAAATGAAGCCATCAAGGCGGCTTTTGGCGATCACGCTAAAAAATTAGTGGTAAATTCAACCAAGTCGATGACGGGGCATATGTTGGGTGGCGCAGGCGGTATTGAATCCTTGTTTTGTGTTTTAGCTATACATCACCAAATCTCTCCTCCGACCATCAACATCATTAACCAAGATCCAGAGTGTGAATTGGATTACTGCGCGAACAGCGCACGTAAAATGAAAATTGATGTGGCAATGAATAATAATTTTGGCTTCGGCGGTACTAACGGAACCTTGGTATTTCGCAAGGTTTAACCGTTGACCAGTATGCGGGTCAACGGTGCGACGAGTCAGTCAATCTCCGCATTGGATCGCGGCTTGTTTTATGGCGATGGGGTGTTTCGCACCCTTCGTCTAAAACAAGGACGTCCTCTTAATTGGCAACGCCAATATCAAAAATTGTGGCAAGACTGTACCCAACTCAAGTTAGATTGCCCTTCGGATATATTCCTTTCTCATGAAATTCAAGCGTTAAGTTCACTACAGCCTGATGGGGTGGTGAAAATAATCGTTACCCGAGGCGTCGGTACACGCGGTTACGCCATTCAAAATGCGCAGCAAGCAACAAACATTGTTCAGATTTCGCCGGCGCCCCAATTCGACCCCAGCTATGCTTATAACGGCATTACTTTACACACTTGTCAGCTAAAACTCGGGCACCAAGTATTACTGGCCGGTGTTAAACATCTAAATCGTCTTGAAAATGTGCTCGCCGCAAGCGAATACGAATCCGCTCACGCCGCAGAAGGTTTGTTGGAAGATGAAGCGGGATGGGTTATTTCAGGCACCCGCTCCAACTTGTTCGCCTATTGCCAAGGCACACTTTACACTCCCGACTTAAGTCAATGCGGTGTGGCGGGCGTGCAACGAGATCGAGTGATGACTTGGGCGAAAGATCAAGGTGTTGAATGCAAGGTCGTCCAGATGCGCCGCGAAGCGCTGTGCGATATGGATGAAATTTTTCTTGTGAACAGCGTTTTTGGATTGTGGCCTGTACATAAAATGGACAATTACCTGCGTACGCAACACCCAGTGGCGTGGCAAATTCAACAATGGCTGAATGATGAAAATAATCAATAAAATCATTAAATTGATACTATTTTTTATCCTCATAGGAGCAGGACTGGCTGCCTATTTTTTTGTGCTCCCGCAACCCTTGCCGCATACCCCACTTGAGTTTTCACTAAAACCGGGCAGTAGCTTAAAAGGTGCAGCCGCTCAAATGCGTCAAGCAGGCGTTTTACAGAAAGACTGGGCATTTATTTTATTGGCGCGCGCATTAGGTAAAACAACACAAATTAAGTATGGCAACTATCAGTTAGAAAAACCGCTTTCACATCTAGAACTACTGAACATTATTACTTCTGGGCGTACGGAACAAAGCCAATTGACTTTAGTTGAAGGTAGCACCTTCAAAGAGTTCCGAGCTCAATTGAATGCTCATCCTAGCCTTGCACATTACTCCGCCGAACTCTCGGATATGGAAATTCTGCAAAAAATCGGTGCTACAGAAGGTCAGGTGGAAGGCTTGTTTTTTCCAGACACCTACAATTTTTCAAGTGGCAGTAGCGATTTATTGGTTATAAAACGGGCGTACCAATTGATGCAAAAACATCTGCAATCGAGTTGGCAAGCTCGCGAAGCAGGTTTGCCATTGAGCTCTCCTTACGAAGCGTTGATTCTGGCTTCAATTATTGAAAAAGAAACTGGCAGGGCATCCGATCGTCAGATGATTGCCTCCGTATTCATCAATCGCCTGCGCAAACCTATGCGACTTCAGACCGACCCTACCGTTATTTATGGCATGGGAGACAACTTCAAAGGCAACATTCGGCGGCGCGATTTAACTCAAGATACTCCGTACAATACCTATACTCGCAATGGACTACCTCCTACCCCCATTGCCTCTCCTGGGCTTGCTTCATTGCAGGCGGCACTGCATCCAGCGCAAAGTAATGCGTTGTATTTTGTGGCGCGAGGGGATGGAACATCCTATTTTTCAAGCAACTTGTCTGAACACAATAATGCGGTGAACCGCTTTCAAAAATGAGCAAAGCTAAATTTATCACCTTCGAAGGGGTGGACGGCGCAGGTAAGAGCACGGGGCTAGCATGGTTTGCAGAAGCTTTACAGCGGCGAGGCATTCCATTGATAGTCACGCGTGAGCCTGGTGGCACTCCGTTGGGCGAACAGCTGCGCGAAATGCTACTGAATCAACCTATGCACATCGAAACCGAGGCAATGTTGATGTTTGCCGCCCGTCGAGAGCATATCGAAAAAGTAATACGTCCTGCCTTGCAGCAAGGTATTTGGGTGATTTCGGATCGATTTAGTGATGCCAGTTTTGCATATCAAGGTGGGGGTAGGGGAGTGCCGCTGGCAAAACTTGAACAATTAGAACGATGGGTGCATGAGGATTTACAACCCGACTTAACCTTGTTGTTTGATATTCCCATCGAGGTGGCTAGAAAGCGCCTTGCTAGCAATTTGAGCTTGGATCGATTTGAGCAGGAAAAGGCCGAGTTTTTTGAGCGGGTGCGCCAAGCTTATCTCGCAAGAGCGACTCAATCTCCGCAACGAATCGTAGTAATTCACGCAGAGAAAACCATTTCTGAAGTTAATCAGTCACTTTCAGATATTATCTTAACACTCTGAAATGAAAGAGCTATATCCTTGGCAGCATGAATCATGGCAAGTCTTACAAGGCTTACGCACTCATTTGCCTAATGCGTTGTTATTGAAAGGTGCGCAAGGGATAGGCAAGCTCGATTTAGCACTTAATTTTGCCCACGCATTACTTTGTTCACACCCAACTTCGACTGGAATGGCATGTGGTAAATGTGATTCCTGCCATTGGTTGTTGCAAGGCAATCATCCAGATTTTCGGATAATTCAGCCCGCCGCGTTAACTGTGGAGGACCCCGACGAAAAGGTGGGCGGGAAAAAACCTTCCCGTGAAATAACCGTTGAACAAATTCGTGATCTTTCAGGATTCAGCAATTTATCTGCGCATCGGGGAGACTATCGGGTGGTGGTCATTTGCCCAGCCGAAACAATGAATTTGAATGCGGCGAATTCTTTGCTTAAAACCTTGGAAGAGCCTAGCGATAAGCTATTGTTTTTATTAGTTACACATCGTCCTCAACATTTACTGCCAACAATATTGAGTCGCTGTTTGGGCTTTACAGTGAACACACCTAGTCGTGAGATGGGTGTCGCGTGGCTCACGACTCAAGGTGTCAAGAACCCGCATCATGCACTCGCTCAAACAGGATTCTCTCCTTTGCAAGCCGTTGTATGGGCAGAACAGGGCGAAGGCGCAGAAGCACGTCAACTACTTCTCAATGCGCTCCAACAACCCAAGACAATGGATGCTTTGTCGCTGGCAGATAGCTTGCAGCGAAGTAAGCCGATTCATATCATTCATTTCCTTCAACAGTGGGCGCATGATTTATACATTGCCAAGCTAACAGGGAAAGTCCGCTATTTTTCTGAATATACCGATGCGATAGGCAGGCTAGCAAAAGACTTATCTACTCAAACGCTATTGAGCTTTCAGCGCGATCTACAAGAGGCCAGACGCTCGGCTGACCACCCTCTAAATGCGAAGTTAGTCTTTGAATCCTTGCTTATTACTTATCTTCAACTCTTCCAAAAAGCCTAATGCCGCATGTTTATAGATTCCCACTGCCACCTAAACTTTCCCGATCTTATTAAAGACATAGACACGCTATTAGGCAATATGCGAGCCAACTCGGTGACACATGCGCTTTGTGTTTCTGTTGATTTAGCTTCTTTCCCGCAAGTACTGGCCTTGGCTGAAAGTCACGATAATTTGTATGCATCCGTGGGTCTACACCCAGATTACGAGTTCGAAGCAGAGCCAACACAAGCTGAATTAGTGAGTCTGGCTCTGCATCCTAAAGTTATCGCTATAGGAGAAACTGGTCTTGATTATGTCCGTCTAACTGGGGATTTGGAGTGGCAGCGTGAACGTTTTCGGACCCATATTCGTGCCGCAAAAGAATGTGCTAAACCCCTCATCATTCACACCCGTGCGGCATCTGCAGACACCTTAAAAATTATGTACGAGGAAAGCGCAGACCAGGTAGGAGGCGTAATGCATTGTTTTACTGAAAATCTGCAAGTGGCTAAAGCGGCCATCGAGCTCGGTTTCTACATTTCCTTTTCTGGCATCCTGACATTCAAGAATGCGACGCAAATTAAAGAAGTCGCCCAAGCCATCCCATTGGATAAAATTCTCATCGAAACCGATTCTCCATATTTAGCCCCAACGCCATATCGCGGAAAAACGAATCAACCCGCATACGTCAAACACGTCGCCGAAGAACTAGCTAAATTAAAAAACATATCTCTGGAAGAAGTTGGCGAAACAACTAGCCATAACTTCAACATGCTTTTTCGGTTACACCAAACACCTCAACATTCGCACCGCGTTTTTTAATCCGCAAACGCAAAAAAACGATTACAGCACGGCGGCGGGAGCGTATCAAATCATTTACAAAACCTACCTTGCAATGTCCGCTTTAGCGGGTGTGTCTGATTTTAGCCCTGCATCACAAGACGCAATGGCGGTATGGTTGCTCAAGGGGTGCGGTGCGCTAACGCATATTATCAATGGCAATTTTGACGAGGCAAGAGGTGGCTCCACTCAGTTGGACAGTATTTTCCATTTCTTAAG
>JAVHQJ010000134.1:0-3103 GCA_036171075.1 Sideroxydans sp.
GTCACTCGATGATTCCAACACCAACCCCGGTTACCGCATCGGTCGCCTTTTTGCTACGCTGGAAAAAATACAGGAAGAAGCGGTCAATCCCAGTGCCACGATCCGTGACCGTTTTTACGGCGCTGCATCCAGCACACCTGTCACCGTGTTTTCCAATTTGATGAAGTTGAAAAATCATCACCTATCGAAAATGGAAGAAGGCCGCAAACGCTATTTCGAAAAACTCATCGGTCAGATCATGGCTGACATCAACGACTTTCCGGCTCACTTGAACCTCGCCGACCAAGGACGTTTTGCCATCGGCTACTACCACCAGCGGCAGGCATTTTTTACCAAATCCGAATCATCATCCACCACCAAGGGAGAATAATCATCATGGCACTGACAAATCGTTACGATTTCGTTTTACTGTTTGACGTAAAAGACGGCAACCCAAACGGCGACCCCGATGCTGGCAATCTGCCGCGCATGGACGCGGAAACAGGTAAAGGACTAATGACCGATGTAGCACTCAAGCGCAAAGTACGCAACTTCGTCGGCTTGGTGAAAGGCGAGCAACCCCCATTTGAAATTTACGTCAAAGAAAAAGCAGTACTCAATAACCAGCACAAGCGCGCTTACGTTGGCATCGGTAAAGCAGAGTTACTTGAAGGTGACGATAAAAAACGTAAAGGCGGCGATGCAGTGGATGAAGCAAGACAATGGATGTGTCGCAATTTTTATGACGTGCGAGCGTTCGGTGCAGTCATGTCCACCGGCATCAATTGCGGTCAAGTGCGCGGACCGATTCAACTCACTTTCGCTCGCTCTGTCGATCCTATCGTGGCACTGGAACATTCCATCACCCGCATGGCCGTGGCCACCGAAGCGGAGGCCGAAAAACAATCCGGCGACAACCGCACCATGGGACGCAAATTCACCGTACCTTACGGCCTATATGCCGCGCACGGTTTCGTGTCTTCCTTCCTCGCCAAGCAAACCGGCTTCGATGAAAACGATTTGGAATTGTTGTGGCAAGCGCTGGGGCAAATGTTCGAGCATGACCGCTCCGCTGCACGCGGCGAGATGACGACACGCGGGTTGTATGTGTTCAAGCACGACAGCGAATTGGGCAATGCGCCAGCTCACAGTCTGTTCGACCGCATTCATCCCAAACTCAAGGATGGCATCACAGTCCCTCGCGACTTCGGCGATTACTCAGTAACCGTAGATGAATCCAAAGTACCGGGTGTGGAGTTGCTAAGGAAAGTTGGCTGATTTCAGTGCCGCCCTGCCCAATACGCGGGGTGGCGGCTATGGTGGGCAACTGCAATAACACGAACGGTGTCGCCTTGTAGACGATAAATCAGGGAATAGGGAAAACCATGGAGAGGAAACGACCGCGTCTTGCGTGTACCACCTTCGCCCAGCACAGGAAATTGTTTCAGCAGCTCAAGGGCGCGTTCGATTTCATTGATAAAGTCATCGGCTGCTATGAACGCGCCTTCGCCGATATACTAGTCAATGGCGGAATCGGCGTCGGCCTGTGCGTCTTCGCTAAGACTGATTCGAGGCATTTTTTGCGGCAAGAACTTTTGCGCGAAGTCGGGACATGACTTCATCCGCAGGAATCCATTTCGTCCGGCCAGCGTCCATGTCTGCGACACGCCGCGCAATTTCTTCGTCCCAAGCTTGGGCGATGACTTCTGGCGTATCTGCTGGTTCGCCTTCCAAGCTAACGATCAAGCGATGGATCAATAACTCGCGTTCAGACGGCGACAATTGCAATGCCTCGGTTTCCAATTTTTCAAGAAGTTGCGCCATGAGATTCTCCACAAGACAATATATTTATATTTAGGCAGCATGATAGCACTATCCCCATGAGCGAATCCGACGACCCCATCATGCTTTCCGCGCTTCAACACTGGAGCTATTGCCCACGCCAATGCGCGTTGATCCATCTGGAACAAGCTTTCGACGAGAACGTCCACACCATGCGCGGCAATGCAGCACATGAGCGAGTGGACGAGCCAGGGTTTGAATCATTTGAAGGTGTGCGCAGTGAGCGCGCATTGCCAGTATGGTCTGATCGTCTCGGCCTAGTAGGGAAATGCGATGTGGTTGAATTTTATCCCGATGGAAAAATTTATCCGGTGGAATACAAACACGGCAGAAAAAAATTGCAGGTGCATGACGACCTACAACTCGCCGCGCAAGTCATGTGCCTGGAAGAAATGTTCGGCAAGTCCATATTAACGGGTGCGATTTATCACCACACCTCGCGTCGCCGTCGTGAGATCTTCATCACTCCAGAATTAAGGCAGCAAGTTGAAGCGACTGTGGCGGCCATTCGCGCCATGCTCAACGCGGGCAAATTACCAGCACCAGTAAATGATGCACGCTGCAAAGAATGTTCACTTAATGATATTTGCCAACCGCAGGCAATAGCTCGCTACGCGACACAAGCGCTGCTTAATAAAACCCTTTATGACCCGGAGGACTAATGGCACGCCAGATACTCAACACCCTTTATGTGATGACACCTCTCAGTTATTTGCATCTAGAAAACGACACTTTACGGGTAGATGTTGAACACGTTAAGAAACTGCAAGTGCCGCTGCATCATCTTGGTAGCGTGGTGTGTTTGGGTAACATAATGGTCTCCCCCGCGCTCATGCACCGCTGCGCTGATGATGGCATCAGCCTTGTGTTACTTGATCAGCATGGTCGCTATAAAGCTAGGTTGGAAGGCGCCGTGTCTGGAAATATATTGCTACGACAGGCGCAGCATCGCCAAGCCAGTGATGCCACATTCGCGCTAAATGTAGCTCGCGCCATGATCGCCGGAAAGCTGCGTAATGCGCGTCAAGTTTTACTGCGCGGTGCGCGTGAAGCAGCCGATGAAGCCGATGCAAAAATACTCACTGTGAGCGCGACTGCACTGCGAGCTTCGGTGCGCAACCTTCCGTTCGCCACTGATCTTGATAACATCCGTGGTATCGAAGGCGATGCGGCCAAGGTTTATTTCTCCGCTATGAACGGCATCGTCCGCCACGATGCGCGCGCCACCTTCGCCATGAATGGCCGCACCCGCCGCCCACCGCGTGACCGCACCAACGCCCTG
>JAVHQJ010000135.1:0-3066 GCA_036171075.1 Sideroxydans sp.
GCAATCTTACGGGCGTGGTGCCCTATTCCGTGCTGGTCTCGCGTACGGGTGAAGTCGTCTATCGCCACGCTGGTGTGGTCACCGATGAGATATTCAAGGCGCAAGTGCTGCCGTTGCTGCAATGATCTCTATGGGCAGATGGTTATGACTAGAGTGTGTTGCTTATTTAGACCTGACTAGCGGGCTGGAAAAATAACGGTTGTGAAGCGCCCCGTTGTTTTGCTAGAATCGCGCCCTCAAATTTTTGGTAGAAGGTAGTTTGTTCATGACAACAGTACGTGTAAAAGAGAATGAGCCGTTTGAAGTTGCAATGCGTCGTTTCAAACGTTCTGTAGAAAAAACTGGTTTGTTGACTGACTTGCGCGCGCGTGAGTTCTACGAGAAGCCAACAGCAGAGCGTAAGCGCAAGCTGGCCGCTGCGGTTAAGCGTCACTACAAGCGTCTGCGCAGCCAAACATTGCCACCCAAGCTCTACTAATTTAGTATCTTGAGCAACGCCGCAATCCTCAGTGATTGCGGCGTTTGCTTTTGTGGTCGGAGGCAACATGAGTCTAAAAGAGAAAATTACCGAGGACATGAAGTCCGCGATGCGTGCCAAAGAAACGGCACGTCTCGGGGCGATTCGTCTATTGCTTTCAGCTATGAAGCAGCGCGAAGTGGATGAGCGTATCGAACTCACCGATGCGGACGTCGTGAGTATCATCGAGAAGATGCTCAAGCAGCGTCGTGACTCCATCAGCCAATACAAGACAGCCAATCGCCAAGATTTGGTCGATGTCGAAGAGTTTGAAGTCTCCATCTTGCAGACCTATATGCCGCAGCAATTGAGCGAAGCGGGAATTGCCTCTGCCATTGCTGAAGCCATTGCCGCGACCGGTGCTGCTGGCCCGCAAGATATGGGCAAAGTGATGGGCGTGGTGAAAGCCAAGCTGGCAGGCCGTGCCGATATGGGTAAGGTGTCAGGCCTCATCAAGGCGCAACTCACAAAATAGAGAAAACCTACTGCGCGACCAGATTGCGGCGTTGCGCGGTGTTGGCTTCGGCATCACGCGCGTTGCGCATGAGCCTACACCGCAACGGGGTTGTCGAAATCCTCATGTACAAAAGTACATTCCGGTTTCTGCGCTCCGTGCGCCTTGCACTCCGGCCGCTCGTTACGGTTTTCAAGTTTCACGATAGATTTCTGTTTTCTTAACTTAGCGGGAGGGCGGAGTGATTCCAAAAAGTTTCATTCAGGATCTGCTCAATCGCCTCGACATCGTCGATGTCATCGAGCGTTACGTCCCGCTCAAAAAAGCCGGCACCAACTTCGTCGCCTGCTGTCCGTTTCACACTGAAAAATCCCCGTCGTTCACCGTCAGCCAATCCAAACAGTTCTATCACTGCTTCGGTTGTGGCGCGCATGGCACGGCCATCGGCTTCGTCATGGAGCACACCGGTATGGGCTTTGTCGAAGCCATCGAAGACCTCGCCAAAGGTATCGGACTCACTGTTCCGCAAGAAGCCTCCAACATTCCGCAAACCAAGGTCACGCCAAATCTGTACGACCTTATGCAATCCGCCACGCGGTACTACCGCGAGCAACTCAAAGTCACACCGCGCGCCATCGAATACTTGAAGAAGCGCGGCTTGAGCGGCGAGGTTGCTGCGCGTTTTGGCATCGGTTATTCGCCCGACGATTGGCAGAACCTGCGCGCAGCCGTATCCAATTACCAAGATGCCAGTCTCGTCGAGACGGGGCTGGTGATCGAAGGCGAGGGCGGCAAACGGTACGACCGTTTCCGTGATCGCATCATGTTCCCTATCGTCAATGTGAAAGGCCAGATCATCGGTTTTGGTGGGCGCGTATTGGATAAAGGCGAGCCCAAATACCTCAACTCGCCCGAGACCACCTTGTTTGAAAAAGGCCACGAACTCTACGGTCTGTACCAAGCGCAGAAAGTCATCCGTGCGCAGCAGCGCGTCATCGTGGTTGAGGGTTACATGGACGTGGTGGCCTTGGCGCAGAACGGTGTCGAATACGCCGTCGCCACCTTGGGCACCGCGACCACACCGTTCCATGTACAAAAATTGCTACGCCTGTGCGAACAGATTGTGTTCTGTTTCGATGGTGACAAGCCCGGCCAAAAAGCTGCATGGCGCGCGTTGGAGAATGCGCTACCGCAACTGCAAGATGGCA
Source organism: Sideroxydans sp. (assembly GCA_036171075.1). GTDB lineage: Bacteria > Pseudomonadota > Gammaproteobacteria > Burkholderiales > Gallionellaceae > Sideroxyarcus. The sequence continues at coordinate 2,180 of JAVHQJ010000135.1, forward strand.
AACGGCTGTGCTTCCTGTTCCTGCCTGAAGAGCACGATCCCGACACCTACATCCGCGAATATGGGCGCGATGCGTTCGAGCATGAAGTGGAGAATGCTCTGCCGCTTTCTGGTTACCTGTTGCGCGAGCTGACTTCGCAAGTCGATCTGAAGACGCAAGAAGGGCGCAGTGCCTTGCTCAAGAACGCACAATCGCTGCTCACCGCCATCACCGCGCCGACCACTGCGTTGCTGTTACGCAAAGAGATTGCTGCGCTTTCCGGCGTGACGCAAGCCGAGTTGGAAGCGTTGTGGTCCATCAAGCCCGTGACGACTCCTCAACGTACTTTTGCTGCTGTGCCCAAACTAAAGCGCGGCGCGCCTTCGAGTATGCGTTTGCTTTTACGATGTTTGGTGATGCAGCCAGATTTGGCGCGTGAATTACCAACGGAAGGTTTAGGGGAAGGAGCGGAAAGTGCCGCTATCTTTGCGCTCGTGGATTGGCTGCACGAATCGGCTAGTGAAACCACATCCGCCGCGTTGATTCAGCATTTCCAAGAGACAGCACACGCCCCCATTTTTATTGCTGCGCAAAGAGATGTCATGCAATGGGCAGAAAATTTTGATGTGCGTGCTGAATTCGTGGGCGTGCTGAAAAAATTACGTCTGGATGCTATCGAAGCAGAAATGTCAGCCCTACTTATAAAAGGATTAAGTATGAGCATTGAGGAGCGCGAGTTGCACGCACGCTTGCAAGCTGAAAAAAATCAATTGAAGGCAGCAATTAACTAAAAAAGAATTATTCCTTGCATTCGCTTAAGTGTCGGCGGGTTGGTTGAGCGCTGCAGCTAACCCAGTATTTTCCAATCCAGACATGAGCCTGAACGAAGGTGATTTGTGAGGTGTTGT
>JAVHQJ010000136.1:0-3048 GCA_036171075.1 Sideroxydans sp.
GTGTTCGCAATCAAAGGCGCGGCTAAACGTAGAACGGTTAGCATCGTCGCTGCTTAAGTAGTTGAGCAGTTAAAATGAGCCCTATCGCAAGGTAGGGCTTTTTTATTTTCAGAACACCGACCGCATCGTCATCCCTGCGAAGCAGGATGCAATCAGGTTTTGTTGCGCTGTGCGGACTATTTTTCTTGCAAAATTTCCGCTGTCGCGGGAATGACAAAATTGAATTATTGGGTTTGAAACGAAATGAAATTCATCGACGAATCAAAAATTGAAGTCATTGCAGGCGACGGAGGTAACGGCGCAGCAAGTTTTCGTCGTGAAAAATATATTGAAAAAGGCGGCCCGGATGGCGGTGATGGTGGACGCGGCGGCAGTGTCATCGCCATCGCGGACAGCAACATCAACACGCTAGTCGATTTTCGTTTTATGAGAACGCATCGTGCTAAAAATGGCGAGCGTGGCGGCAGTGCGGATTGCTACGGTAAAGGCGCAGACGATGTGTTTCTGCATATGCCTGTGGGCACGGTCATCACCGACATTAACAGCGGACAAGCGCTTGCCGATTTAACCCACGAAGGCCAACAAGTACTCCTCGCTAAAGGCGGTACAGGCGGACTAGGCAATCTACATTTCAAATCCAGCACCAACCGCACACCTCGCCAATGCACACCCGGCGAAGAAGGTGAACGCCGCGAGTTGCAACTGGAACTTAAAGTGCTGGCGGATGTAGGTCTGCTGGGCATGCCGAATGCGGGTAAGTCCACCTTCATTCGCGCGGTATCTGCGGCACGCCCTAAAGTAGCGGACTATCCTTTCACCACCTTACATCCCAACCTGGGCGTGGTGCGCGTGTCGCATGAGAAAAGTTTTGTTATCGCCGACATTCCCGGCTTAATCGAAGGCGCGGCAGAAGGCGCGGGACTGGGGCATCAATTCTTGCGTCACTTGGCACGCACCCGCTTGCTACTCCACATCGTGGACATTGCACCGCTACACGAAGGGGTTGATCCCGTACATGAAGCGCACGCCCTCATCAACGAGCTGAAAAAATACGACGAAGCGTTGTACAACAAGCCGCGCTGGCTCATCTTAAACAAGCTCGATTTGCTAGAAGACCGTGACGAAAAAGTAGCCGCTTTCCTTAAAGAATTCGGCGGGGTCACACGCCATTTCAGCATCTCCGCCATCAGTGGCGAAGGCTGTAAAGAACTGACTTACGCCATCATGGAACACCTACTTCAAGTAGCCGCCGCAGAAAAAGAAGCGGTGTCTGAAAGCGCCCAAGAAACAGAAATTATCGTTTTTGATCCACTTGCATGAACACCGTCCTCACCCAATCCAAACGCATCGTCGTTAAAGTCGGCAGCAGCCTCGTCACCAATTCAGGTGAAGGACTGGATACACGCGCGATTGGCAATTGGGCACAGCAAATTTCTAGGCTACGCGCACAAGGCTGTGAAGTGGTCTTGGTCTCTTCTGGCGCAATCGCTGAAGGCATGCAACGTCTGGGCTGGAAGCAACGTCCCAGCGCAGTCCATGAATTACAGGCCGCCGCCGCCGTGGGGCAAATGGGAATGGTGCAGGTCTATGAGAGCTGTTTCAGCCAACACGGTCTGCGCGCCGCACAAGTCTTATTGACCCATGCCGACCTCGCTGATCGTGAACGTTATCTGAATGCACGCTCTACCCTGCGTACGCTGCTCACTCTCGGTGTCATCCCTATCATCAACGAGAACGACACCGTGGTCACCGACGAAATTAAATTCGGCGACAACGACACGCTAGGTGCATTGGTTGCCAACCTCATCGAAGCGGATGCACTCGTCATCCTCACTGACCAAGTCGGCCTCTTCACCGCCGACCCGCGTAAAGACGCGAGTGCCACACTCATCAGCGAAGCGCAAGCAGGCGACGCCAAGTTAGAACTTATGGCAGGTGGCGCAGGCAGTAGCATCGGACGTGGCGGTATGATTACCAAAGTGCTGGCCGCGAAACGCGCGGCACGTAGCGGTGCGCACACCGTCATCGCATCGGGACACGAACGTGACGTACTGCCCCGCCTTGTGCAAGGCGAATCCATCGGCACATTACTGGTTGCCCCCGCCCTCTCACTCGACGCACGCAAACAATGGCTGGCCGACCATCTGCAAGTCACCGGCAAATTGACACTGGATGCAGGTGCGGTGCGAGTGCTTAAGAATGATGGGAAGAGTTTGCTCCCCATCGGCGTGACGCAAGTCACCGGTGAATTTCAACGTGGCGCAGTGGTAGGCGTACTCGACACAGAAGGCCGCGACATCGCGCGCGGCCTCATCAACTACAGCGCCGCCGAAGCGCGCCGCATCGCCGGCAAACCTAGCGGCGAGATCGAATCCATCCTCGGCTATGTCGATGAGTCTGAGTTGATTCATCGAGACAACTTGGTATTGCTCTAACTCCCGACACGCAGGCGAAAATCATTCATGGATCGCCTGCAACGCATCTACACACTGCACCGCGTAATTTCCTCACGCCGTCATCCCGTTGCCCGCGCCACACTGGAAGCAGAACTCGAATGTTCGCGCGCCACCGTCAAACGCATCATCGAAGACATGGTGTTGTACTTCAATGCACCTATCAAATATGACCGCGCACGCAACGGCTATTTCTACGATACGCAGGACAAGCAGGCTTTCGAATTACCTGGGGTATGGTTCAATGCCTCCGAACTGCGCGCTTTGCTGACCACCCAGCAACTGCTGGCGCAGATGCAACCCGGGCTGCTCGATGGACACCTTAAACCCATCAAGGAGCGCGTCGAAAAACTGCTCACCGCTGGACAGCACGATTCAAGCGAAATCGCCAAGCGCGTACGCATCCTGCGCATGGCTGGACGCGATACCTCAAACGAACATTTCCAAACTGTCGCGGGCGCACTGCTCAACCGACAACGCTTAACCATCCTCTACCACGGTCGCGGCAACGGCGAAGAATCACGCCGCGAAATCTCACCGCAACGCCTCACCCATTACCGCGACAACTGGTATCTGGATGCTTGGTGTCACCAGC
>JAVHQJ010000137.1:0-14305 GCA_036171075.1 Sideroxydans sp.
CGGCCTCGTCAATCTTGTCGCCGTATTGCTCGCGCACAATTTTGCCCACAAAGTCCAGCCACTCTGTGTGTTCGCGCTGCGTGATGTCACACCCCAAAATCACCAGATGCTGCGGCAGTCGTTCCATCATCTCCAGGTGAAACAAGGCGGGAATCAATTTTTTTCGGCTGAGATTGCCAGCCGCACCAAAAAAGGTGAGGGTGCAAGGGTCTATCGTTTTCATGGCGCAATTCCTTTAATTTGAAGTGATGTTGCGTGAGGCACACACATCAAGTCGAGAGCAATACAAGCTTCATTCAAAATCAATCTTTTCTTATCCATCTACCGGATTGAGTGCTGCTGCGCGCACTGCTGCTATCAATTTTCTCGACTTGGCTTGAAAATCCAGCGGCTGTGATTGCACAAGATGATTAACATGTTTTTTAATGTTGACTGACGACAAAGGAAAATCTCTATTTTTGAAAGCCAGCACAATTTTGTTTGGGCTATCGTCTGAATTGACCACCACATATTGCCCCTCAAAACTAACAGCAATGCGTGCGACAAGGGCTTTGTAAAGACCATCACTTCCCCACAGATTCGCCACCATGATGCCGCTATCCGCCAACGCCGCGTAGCAGTCATCGTAAAATCGCTGGCTGCATAGCGCATCGGGCAAGCCTTTCGCATCGAAGCCATCCACCATCAGCACATCGTAAGTCTGGTCACCTTTCTGCACAAACGCAGCGCCGTCGCCCAGCATTACTTTGAAACGCGTATCGTCGGCGGGGATGGCGAATTCATTGCGTAATGCAATGACGTCAGGATTGATCTCGACGACGCTAATCGCTGTCTGCGGCAAATAGCGGTAGCAGTACTTTGCCAACGAACCGCCGCCCAAACCGATCATCGCGATGTGTTTAGGAGACGGCTCGAACAACAAAAAACTCATCATGGCGCGCGTATAGCTGAACACCAGTTGATCGGGGTCATCAATACTCATCTCGCTTTGCAGCGTCAGCGCATCGAACTGCAAGGCTAACATGCCGTCACGTTCAATCAGATAAGGCTTTCCAGGTACAGCACGCGGATGCGGATTGGCCGATAGCGCAATGAGCTTTCTGAAATTCTGGCGCATTGCGCTCGCGATGCCCTTCATTTTTTACTTTACTTGCTTGGCCGAGATGGCGGTGAGAATACCCTGCAAAATGGCCGTGGGTGTGGGTGGGCAGCCGCTCACCACCACGTCCACCGGAATGACGTTAGCCACTTTGCCGCAGCTGGCGTAGTTCTCACCAGCGTCCACAGCACCTGCACAAAAAATACCCCCATCGCAGGCGCAATCGCCGATGGCGACGACCAGCTTGGGATCGGGTGTGGCATCGTAAGTGCGCTTCAGTGCCACTTCCATGTGGCGCGACACTGGGCCTGTGACTAACAGCAAATCGGCATGGCGCGGGCTAGCGACGAATTTGATGCCCAATCCTTCAATGTTGTAGTACGCATTGTTGACTGCGTGGATTTCCAATTCACAACCGTTACACGAACCCGCATCCACCATGCGAATGGCCAACGCACCGCCGAACACGTCGAGAATCTCGCGTTGCAGACGTTGTTCGGTCAAGCGCATCGCCTCGTCCGCCTGCGGATAGGCTTCCGTCTTGATGCCCGTCTTCACGATTTGTTTGAGCAGTTGATACATCAGAGGTCCACTCCCGCATAACTCAAATTGAACGATTTATTGATGAGCGGAAAATCGGGTACGATGTTGTTCATGATGGCGTGTTCCAGCACCGGCCAGTTTTGCCAAGAGGGATCATGCGCATGCACGCGCTCAAGATTGCCTGTCGCGTTGGTGTGGATGGCCACCATCACTTCGCCACGCCAGCCTTCCACCATGCCGATGCCGAATCCGTTGGCGGGTAGCGTTTCCAATGGTGTACCGCACGCGTCGCCCAGCAGATTGGTGAGGATGCGACGTTGCAGTCGCAGTGATTCAAACAATTCATCGAAGCGCACAATGACGCGCGCCGCCACATCACCATTGCGATAGGTCGCCATCTGCACATCCAGTTTGTCGTAGGGCGCGCAAGCGAACTGCACGCGTGCGTCCCACGCTTGCGCACTGGCACGCCCCGCCAGTCCGCACAGACCCAGTTGGGCAGCGAGCTTAGGTTCGACGCGTCCGGCTCCGATGAACCGATCTTGCACGCCCGCGTGTTCTTCATAAATACTCCGTAACAGCGTGGCCTCGCGCTCCAGCAAATCGCATTCGCGTTCTAACGCATTGCGTCCCGCCAAATCGAGGTCGGCTGTCACGCCGCCCGGCACGATGCGATCCATCAAGTAACGATGACCAAACAGAGCAGCATTGTTGCGCAGCACCTGTTCTTTCAATATCCAAAACTGCGCAAAGCCGAACGACAGTGCCACATCGTTGCCGAGATACCCCAGATCACCCAGATGATTAGCGATGCGTTCGCGCTCCAACCACAGCGCGCGTAGCCACAAGGCCCGATCAGGTGGGGTTACGCCCGCGATACTCTCTGCCGCCATCGCGTAGGCCCACGCATAGGCCACCGTGGAGTCGCCCGACACACGTCCCGCCAGCTTGGCACCCTGTTGCAAATTGAGTTGCTCGAAACGTTTTTCGATCCCCTTGTGCGTATAACCAAAGCGTTCTTCCAGTTTGAGCACTTTTTCGCCCACAATAGAGAAGCGGAAATGTCCCGGCTCGATGATGCCCGCATGCACAGGGCCCACCGGAATCTCATGTACGCCCTGCCCTTCCACCAGCACGAAGGGATAGTGATCCAAATCGTGCGTGGCACTCGCGGCGGCATCAAAATCTTTGCGCAAGGGGAATGTCTCTTCGCGCCAAGCACTATGACGCAACCATTTGCGGCGCAGCGTTTCTTGATACGGATAGATACCAATCAGATCGTAAGCGGCGCGCTGCATGCGTTCTGCTGCGGGGAAAAATTCACTGATGTCGGTATAAACCGGGTGTTTTTCGAGCAAGGGTACGTGTAGTGTGACCAGCCCTGTTTCATTAACCAGCACGAAATGCAGGGCATAGCCACCTGCCGCGCTGGCGCGTTCGTCTGTGCCCCACAGCGCCAACAAGCGCCCACCGCCATCGTGCACTATCGTGCAGATGGGTTGTATGTCGCCCACCGAGATGCGCGCTTGCCACGCAGGAATCGCACCAGGAATAGACTGCAATTCAAGATCGGGATATTTGATCGGCATGGTGTGCTCCTAACCCAGTAAGGCTGCCGCTTCGCGGTACCAGTCAGCCAGATAGGGTGGCATGTACAACCCAAGGATGAGCGCGATCAGCAAGTGGGCGAAAACGGGAATCAACGCGGGCGGATGCGGCAAGGGTTTGGCGTTGGTCTCGCCGAATACGATAGGTTGTATTTTGCCGAAGATGGCGGCGAAAGCGATGCCCAGTGAAACCAGCAAGATGGGCGTACTCCACGGGTATTCGTGCATGGCGGTGGTGATGATGAGGAACTCGCTGGCAAACACGCCGAACGGCGGCATCCCAAGGATCGCGAACGTGCCCAGCGCCAAGCCCCAGCCCACCGTCGGACTCACCTGCAACAGGCCGCGTATGTGTTCCATCTGTTGCGTGCCGGATTTTTGCACGGCATGCCCCACGGCAAAGAAAATTGCCGACTTCACCAACGAATGCATGGTCATGTGTAGCATCCCAGCGAAGGTCGCCACCGCACCACCCATCCCAAAAGCGAAGGTAATGAGACCCATGTGTTCGATGGAGGAATAGGCGAACATGCGCTTGATGTCTTTTTGGCGCGATAGAAACAGCGCAGCCACCACCACCGACAACAGACCGAAACCCATCATCAGATCGCCCGCAAAGTGCGTACCCAGCGAGCCATCCACCAGCACTTTGCTGCGCATCACCGCGCACAACGCCACATTCAACAGCAAGCCAGACAGTACCGCAGACACGGGCGTGGGACCTTCTGCATGGGCATCGGGTAGCCAACTATGCAGCGGCACTAGGCCAATCTTGGTGCCATAACCAACCAGCAAAAATACAAATGCCAGCTTGAGCACGGTTGGTTCCAACTCACCCTTTACCTGGTTCAGGTGCGTCCACAGCAACGCATTGCCGCCTTCGCCCAACACGCGCTCCGACGCAAAATATAACAGGATGGTGCCGAACAAGGCGAGCGCGATACCGACACCGCACAAGATGAAATACTTCCAAGCCGCTTCCAAGCTAGACGGTGTGCGATACAGCGAGACCAGCAACACAGTGGTGAGCGTAGCCGCCTCCATCGCGACCCACACGATGCCCATATTGTTGGTGGTGAGCGCCACCAACATGGTAAAGGAAAACAGCTGATACATGCTGTAGTACAGATGCAACATGCCAGTGGACAGCTTGCCGTGGTGCTGTTCGATGCGCATGTAGGGACGCGAGAAGAGCGATGTGGTAAAGGCCACAAAGGCGGTCAGCGCCACCAGAAATACATTGAATTGGTCAATAAAGAACTGCTCATTAAAGGCAACCTGGGGTCCTGAATCCACCACGCGCAGGGTGAGGGCGACTGCGGCCAAAAACGTCGCGCCACTCATCGTAGAGTTCAACTCGGCGGCCCACGGGCGTGAACCGAACACGGCCAGCAAGCCGCCACCCAATAAGGGGGTGAGCAACAGCACAAGTAAATAAATATCAATCATGGTGACTCATTCTTTCAACTTTTCCATGTTGGTGATGTCGAGGCTGTCGAAAGTTTCGCGGATCTGGAAGAAGAAGATGCCGAAGATAAAGGTCGCCACCAGCACGTCCAACGCGATACCAAATTCCACCACCAAAGGCATGCCCTGCGTGGCACTGGTGGCCGCGAAGAACAAGCTGTTCTCCAGCGATAAGAAGGCGACCACCTGCGTCACCGCCTTGCGCCGCGTGAGCATGATGAGCAGCGACAACAACACGCAGGCCAGCGCGATACCAATCAGCCCGCGCGTGATGCCTTCAGCGAGCTGAGAGATGGGCGCAGCTAGGTTGAACGAGAAAATAACCAACGCGATCCCCACCAACATCGTCGTTGGGATGTTAATCAGTGTCTCCACATCCCAGCGCACGTTGAGACGGCGAATCAAGCGGTGCAGTAGCCACGGCAGCACCATCACTTTGAGCACCAGCGTCAAGGCTGCCGAGTAATACAGATGATGCTGCGCGGTGGACCACGCCACGAGCGCCGTGCTTAACGCCAGCAAAGCGCCCTGCCAAGCAAACAGATTGATAAGCGACAAGATGCGGCGTTGCGCCAACATGGCGAACACCACCAGCAACAGCAAGGCCGCCAACAGATTGATGATTTGCAGGGAGTACGGCAAGGTATTGCTCATCTCACACCCCCAATAAGAAATGGATCAACAGTCCGAGCACGGCCAGCAAGAAGGCCGAACCGAGGAACTCGGGTGCGCGGAAGATGCGCATCTTGGCCATCACGCTTTCGAGTACCGCCAAGGCCGCGCCTGCTAGCGTCAACTTCAACAACAGCAACAGCAGAGCCAGCGGCAGAACCTCCCAATGCCCCACCTCGGCGATACCGTGTGGCAAGAACAGAGCAATTCCGATAGACAGGTAAGCGAATAATTTGAGGCTACTCGCCCACTCGATGAGCGCCAGATGGCGCGCCGAGTATTCGAGGATCATCGCCTCGTGAATCATGGTGAGTTCGAGGTGCGTGCTGGGATTGTCCACCGGGATGCGCGCGTTTTCCGCCAGTAACACAATGACAAAAGCCAAGCCTGCAAAGGCCAAGCTGGGATAGATCACGAACTGATGATGCGCCAACGCTTCGACGATGCGCGGCAATTGGGTGGAGTGCGAAATCATGGAGGCGGTGAACAGCACCATCAACAACGCTGGCTCGGCCAAAAAAGACACCAGCATTTCGCGCCGCGCGCCCAGCGTACCGAATGAAGTACCAATGTCCATCGCCGCCAACGCAATGAAGATACGCGCTAGCGCAAACACGCCCACCAGCGCGATCACGTCTGCCGCTTGCGAGAAAGGCAAATCCACTGCGATGATGGGAATGATGGCGGCCGCCAACCACATGCAACCGAACACGATGTAAGGTGTGATGCGGAACAGCCATGAGGCGTTATGCGCCATCACCGCATCTTTGTGAAACAGCTTGTGCAACACACGATACGGTTGCAACACCCCGGCACCGCTGCGATTCTGTAGCCACGCCTGGCATTGGTTGACCCAGCCAGTGAGCAAAGGCGCAGCCAGCACCACCAGCAACAGTTGCGCTAACTGGAATACGATCGCGAGGATGGTTTCAGGTTCAAGCATCATACAAACAGCAGCAACACGACCAGCGTGGCAAAGGTATAAGTTAGGTACAGATGGATACGCCCGTGCTGCAACACAGAGGCCCATCCAGACAATTTCTCAGTCAGTTGTTTCACCGGCAGATACAGCAAGTACCACAGTCGATCTTCGGTCTCGGCTGCATATTTAGGATGCGCATCAAAGGGCGTCGGCAAATGCGTGTGCATCTTAAAGAAGGGCTCGAAGATGCGGCGAATAGGCTGGCCAAAACCTTCAGCCGTATCTTGCATACGCGCGGTCTGCGCAGGAAAGCCGCAATCCCAAGCCGCACCTCGTCGCACCCGACCATGGTACAAACGGCGCACCAACAACACGGTCAGCCCCATCACGCCCAATATCGCCAGCAGGAAATACAGCGGACTGTAACTGGCGCGATCCGTATCCATCGGCGACAAGAACATCCAGTCAGTGGTGGCGTTGCCAAGCGATGCGCTCACCAGTAATTGCGTCACGTGATCAATCTGGCTCACAACGAACACGGGCGCGACACCCAGCACAATGCACAATGCCGCCAACCACACCATGCCTGCCCGTTCCATCAAGCCTGCATCGTGCGCATGGTGCAACACATTCTCGCGCGGCTGCCCCAAAAAGATCACGCCGTAGAATTTCACCATCACATACGCGGCCAGCGCCGCCGCCAGTGCAATGCCCGCTGCCGCCACGGGTACTAACATATTGATGTAACTATTGGGCAATCCGGGCGACAACAAGAACGCCTGCAATAACAGCCATTCCGACACAAAGCCGTTGAGCGGCGGAATGCCCGCGATGGCGAGTGCGCCGATCAGCAATAGCACCGATACCCACGGCATATGATGAATGAGGCCGCCCATGCGCCCCATGTTGCGCTCACCGGTCGCATGCAAAATCGACCCCGTACCAATGAACAGCAGACTCTTGAAGCAAGCGTGATTGAGACTGTGATAAAGGGTGGCTGTGAGGGCGAGTGCCGCGAGCGGATCCTTGCCATACACATGGAAGATCAAGGCGAGACCGATGCCCACCAGCAAGATGCCGATGTTCTCGATGGAGGAATACGCCAGCAAGCGTTTCATGTCAGCCTGCACGGCGGCAAACATCACGCCGAACACGGCCGTCATCAAGCCCAGCGTCAGCGCCACCACGCCCCACCACCATTGCTGGGCGTGCAACAGGTCGAAGCTGACGCGCAGAATGCCGTAGATGGCCGTCTTCAACATCACACCGCTCATCAGCGCAGACACAGGCGAAGGCGCGGCAGGATGCGCCTCGGGCAGCCACATGTGCATGGGCAACACCCCCGCCTTGGCGCCAAACCCAAACAAGGCCAATAGAAACGCCACCGAGGCCCAGTACGGCGTCAACTCGGCGGTGCGCATGGCATCAAAGGTATAAGCACTAATGCCATGCCCACCCTGCATCACACCGAAGGACAGCAGAATCGCGATGGCTCCGACGTGAGCAATCAAGAGATAGAGGAAGCCCGCCTTACGAATCTCGGGAATGGCATGATCGGTCGTGACCAGAAAATAGGAAGAAAGCGCCATCACCTCCCATGCCACCATGAACATATAGGCATCATCGGCCAGCAACACCAGCGCCATACCGGCCAAGAACAAGTGATACTCCAGTGTCAGCAAAGATATGACATTGGCTGCCATGCTGCGGAAATAGCCACTGGAATAAAGTGATACCCCTGCGGATGCAGCGCCAAGAAGCAAGACAAAGAAGGCAGCGAGACTATCCAGCCGCTGATGAAAAGGAAGATCGGGCAACCCCAGTGGCAACACCAGCACTTCAGGTGCATTGATCAAAGATTGAAACGCCACCCACGCCATCAACAGCGACAACAGGGCGCTTATAGGAAAAAGAAGGTGTGTAATCGCGGCCGTGCTACGGCGCAAAATGAGCCCGGCGCACCCCACTGCGACCCAAGCCAATATCAGGACATCCAACTGGAATAACGATGACGCAGTGACGTTCATGCAGTGTTACTTGTACACCTCTTAACAGCATTGATTTCAAAGAAGGCGCGATTCTACTCCTCGCGCCGAGGCAAACTCAAGAATACTGCACGCAGATGTTGTCCGCGCCGCACACCCTGCGCAACTCATCCAGCAATTCATCTGGTAAGGTCACCTGCCACTCATCGCCCAAACGCATACTGGTCGCGCCGATTAAATTGCGGTAATGAATTTGCACGGGGCATTTACCACCACGATACGGAGAAAGCATCTCTACCAGCTTGGACACACGGACTGCGCCCTCTATCGAGCAATGAATCTCCAGGCGCTTGGCAAACGTAGCCCGTGCCGACGCAAAGTCAAATAGCTCATCTGCGGTAACGCGCATGCTGCCCGAGTAATCGTCCATGCTGGCGCGACCCTTCACCACCAGCAGTTCATCTTCGCGTATCCACGGACGGTTCGTGTCATAGAGGTCGCTGAACACTGTCACTTCCAATTGCGCGCTGCCATCATCCAAGGTAACCACCGCCATTTTCCCGCGCCGCGTTTGCAAAATGCGCACGCCGTTGACCATGCCTGCCACCACAATTTCTTTGCCGTTATTGCGTTTGCCGCCGCCGTTGTTGTTAAAGCCGCCACTGCTTGGTGCGGGCAACAGGTCGGGCGTGATAGCGGCAAGTTGTGCGGTGATAAATTTGCATAAATCCTTGGCAAATTCTTGATACGGATGTCCGCTCAAATAAAAACCCAGCGCGGTTTTTTCCAAGGCTAATTGTTCACGCACTTTCCAGCGCTCCACTTGCGCCATTTGCAATGGCATCGCATCCGCATCGTCATCCCCAAACAAACTATTTTGGTTCGCCGAGCGTGCATGTTGCTCCGCACTCCCCAGCGCTGTTTCCAGCGTGGCAAGCATTTGCGCACGATGATCGTTCAAGCAATCAAATGCGCCGGCTTTAACTAAAGCATCAATCGCGCGCCGATTCACAATGCGCTTATCTACCCGCTTACAAAAATCAAAAATGTCTTTGAACGCGCCGTTTTTGCGCGCAGCCACAATATTTTCCACGGCCGCTTCGCCCGCGCCTTTCACTGCCCCCAAGCCATAAGAAATTGTTTTCGCATCAATCGGCGCAAAACGAAAAGTGGAGGTATTGATGTCAGGCGGCTGAATGGCAAGCCCCTGCTGTACGGCGTCTTGATAAAAGAAATGTACCTTATCGGTATTGACCATTTCCGAGGTCATGGTGGAGGCCATGAACGCAGCGGGATAGTGACACTTGAGATATGCCGTTTGATACGCCACAACCGAGTAGGCTGCCGCATGGGATTTGTTGAAACCATAGCCCGCGAACTTTTCCATGGTGTCGAAAATTTCGTTGGCTTTTTTGTCGTCGATATTATTTTTCGCCGCACCCGCCACAAAGATGCTGCGTTGCTCGGCCATCTCCTCGACATTTTTCTTACCCATCGCGCGCCGCAACATATCCGCACCGCCCAAAGTGTAGCCCGCCACCACCTGCGCCGACTGCATCACCTGCTCTTGATACACCATGATGCCGTAGGTGCTACCGACCACCTTATCCAGCAGCGGGTGCGGCAGGATGACCTGCTCTTTGCCATGCTTGCGATTAATGTAATCCGGGATGAAATCCATCGGGCCGGGGCGGTACAACGCGTTCAGGGCGATCAAATCGTCGATGCAATCTGGCTTCGCCTTAATCAGCGTGTCCTTCATACCGCGCGATTCAAACTGGAACACCGCCGTGGTGTTCGCATTCTTGAAGATGGTGTCGTAAGTCTGCTTGTCATCGAGCGGAATGTTCTCAATCGAAAAGGATTCAGGATTCGGGATCAAGGATTCAGAAACTGCGCCGCTTGCTGAGTCAGCTTGGCTGAATGCGGAATCCTGAATCCTTGATCCTTTGATGTACCGCACCGCCCAATCAATAATCGTCAGCGTGCGCAACCCCAAGAAGTCGAACTTCACCAGCCCCACCGCTTCCACATCTTTCATGTCGTATTGGCTGACGGTGCTTTCGCTACCTTCAGCACAATACAGCGGACAAAAATCGGTGAGCTTGCCCGGCGCAATCAACACACCACCCGCATGCATGCCGACGTTGCGCGTTAAATCTTCCAGACGTATGCCCAGTTCCATCAACTCTTCCACGCCCTCTTCACTGTTGATGACGGCGTTGAACTCGGGCTCTATCTCGCGCGCCTTGGTAAGCGAGACGGGCTTCACGCCATCTAGCGGGACTAATTTAGACAGCTTGTCGCACAGCATGTACGGAAAATCCAACACGCGCCCCACGTCACGAATCACCCCTTTCGAGGCCATCGTACCGAAGGTGGCGATCTGCGACACGTTCTGCTGGCCGTATTTGTGACGTACATATTCGATGACTCGCTCACGCCCGTCTTGGCAAAAGTCCACGTCAAAGTCGGGCATGGAGACGCGCTCTGGATTCAAGAATCGCTCGAACAGCAGCTCGTAACGTAGCGGGTCAAGGTCGGTGATACCTAGTGAATACGCCACCAGCGAACCCGCCCCTGAACCGCGCCCTGGCCCCACCGGCACACCGTTAGGAAATTTTGCGTCGCGGAAAGATTTTGCCCAGCGGATGAAGTCAGCCACGATGAGGAAGTAGCCGGGGAACTTCATGTTGATGATGGTCGCAGTCTCGAACGCCAGACGCGCTTGATATTCCGGCATCTTGGCAGCGCGCTGTGCTGCGTCTGGGTACAGGTGCAGCATGCGTTGCTCTAGACCGCACTGCGATTCATTGCGCAAAAAATCATCTAGCGATTCGCCATTCGGGGTAGGGAAATCGGGCAAATGCGGCTTGCCTAATTTGAGCGTGAGGTTGCAACGTTTGGCAATCTCTACGCTGTTTTGTAAGGCTTCGGGCAAATCAGCGAACAGCGCCGCCATCTCGGCCTGCGTTTTGAAATACTGCTGCGCGGTGAACACACGCTGGCGGCGCTTATCATTCAGCACATACCCTTCCGCGATACACACCCGCGTTTCGTGCGCCTTAAATGCATCCTGCGTGAGGAACTGCACGGGCTGCGTAGCAACTACGGGCAAGTCCAACTCGGTAGCCAACTGCACCGTATCGCGCAAAATAGCCTCTTCGCGCGGCGCACCAACGCGTTGCACTTCCAAGTAAAAACGTTGCGGAAATAGCGCGGCATACTCTTGCGCAATGTGTTTAGCGCTCGCCGCATTACCATTTAATAACGTAGCGCCCACCTCGCCCAGTTGCGCCCCCGACAAGGCAATCAAACCTTGCGTACCTTCATGCAACCACTGCTTACGAATTTCGGGGCGACCGCGATATTGATTCTCTAAATAGGCACGCGTAATCAACTCGCACAAGCGCAAATAGCCCACATTGGATTGACACAGCAACAGCAACCGAAACGGCTGATCCCGCGCCGCATCATTCGTCACAAACACATCGCACCCCAAGATGGGCTTGATGCCCGCCGTGCGCGCCATTTTGTAGAATTTCACTAACCCAAATACATTCGATAAATCGGTGAGTGCCACCGCTGGCATGGCATCGGACTGGGCCGCAATCACCGCCTCATCCAGACGTACGATGCCGTCGGCGATGGAGTATTCGCTATGTAAGCGCAGATGAACGAAGGAAGGTTGCATGATATTCGCGGAAAAAATCTGGAACGAAGTTTAACACTTCGCCTACCCAATTCGGACAGCGTGGATAGCTACAATTAACCCCCCAATGTTAAGCATCGAAAGCGAGTATCACGTGCAGCCCCTGTTACTTGCTCTAGCAGCCAGTCTGCTGTTGAGCCCAGCCGCCAGCGCCAATACAGCGCCACTTAAGCTGAACCCACCCGTCACCTTTTTTTATAACTGCGATGATGGTCGCAGCTTGGTCGTGCGCCACTACAGCCTGTCTGACCATAGCCTCGAATTCATCAAACTCTCCCTGCCTGGGAAAGTACACACGCTCAGCCAAATCATTTCTGCCAGCGGCGCACGCTATAGCGACGGCGACAACATGCAGTGGTGGTCTAAAGGAGAAAATGGGGCACTCAACGAAAATACACACGATGAAAAAGCGCGCCTCACCCAATGCACGCAAGTTCTGTTGGCGGGGCACTAGTGCTGTCATTTTTTTATCGTACCCATAAAAAATCGCCCTCACGGGGCGATTTTTGTTTGGCGGAGAGGGAGGGATTCGAACCCTCGATACCTTACGGTATGCCTGATTTCGAGTCAGGTACATTCGACCACTCTGCCACCTCTCCAGATGACTTTATTACTGAACAACTATGCCTGATTTGGCTACCGCCGCCGCTTCGCGGCTTAACCTGCAAGCAGGTTAGCGTTCGCCGCAACAAGCCCCTTCGTGGCGTGTTGTCGAGTCAGGTACATTCGACCACTCTGCCACCTCTCCGAGACTCGATCCGCATTCGGTATGCCGTTATTTAACGGCGTCCTAGCGCGAAGGGCGCGGATTTTACCAGCAAGATTTGAATTTCGGGCAGAATGATTGCATGAGGAGTTTAATCCCACTGCGACTTGCTGTTTTGATTGGTCTATGCGCGTGGTTGGTGCTTAAGGTCATGCAGCCCGCCCCCTTGCCTGATTGGCGTTTAGGGGAGTTGGTAATGGTGGTGCCGAGTGAGGATATGGAAACAGACTTCGCATTCGAGTCAGATTTGGCGAACTTATTTGCACAGCAAATGAAAGTTAAACTCAAGCTCATTTCACTTACGCCACATGCTGCGGTGAACGCACTCACCGCAGGCAAAGCCCATATCATTGCGGGCTTCCGCGCGCGTAGCCACCCTAGTTTGCGCTACAGCATTGCCTACCAAACGTTAGATGAACGCGCAGTGTGTATGGATACGCCACGCAAAAACATTGAAGATTTATATCTCCACCACATTCAAGTTGCGATGGATTCTCCGCAAGAAGGTGCGTTACGTGAGTTGCGTAATGCTCACGATGATTTAGATTGGCTGCCTATGAAAACATCGTCACCCGCGCAACTTTTGCAAGCGGTGGCGGAAGAACAGCTGGACTGTACCGTTGCCAACAACGAGCAAATTGCCAGCCTGCGCAACTTTTATCCCGATCTCGCTTCTGGTTTGAGTTTGAACGCGCCCTCGGACATTGCGTGGGCGATTAGTGCGGATGGAGATGAAGCGTTGCTGGATGAAATAAATGTGTTTTTAGCGCGCATGAAACAGGACAACACGCTACGCCAATTATTGGACAACCACTATGGACACAATGAACGACTGGGGACAGTAGATAGCGCCACTTTTATTGCCAACATAGAGACTTTGCTGCCGCATTACCGGTCGTGGTTTGAGCAAGCGGGGGCGGAAACGGGCTTGGATTGGCGCTTAATTGCAGCACTCGCCTATCGTGAATCGCGCTGGAATCCTAACGCCACATCCTTCACAAATGTACGCGGCATGATGATGTTGACCGAGGATACCGCCGACCAAATGGGCGTAGAAAATCGTTTAGATGCACGCACGAGTATTTTGGCAGGTGCGCGCTATTTGCAGATGTTGAAGCAACAATTACCCGGGCACATCAACGAAGAAGAGCGGCAGTGGATGGCACTGGCCGCTTACAACCAAGGCATGGGACATTTAGAAGATGCGCGCATCCTCACGGTGCAATCTAATTTGAATCCAGATGTGTGGGCAGATGTAAAAAGCGTGATGCCCGCGCTGTCGCGCTCTCCCTATTTTGAACAAACCAAACATGGTCGTGCGCGTGGCGGAGAAGCGGTAATTCATGTGGAAACTGTGCGCTTGTATTACGACATGCTCAAAAGATTGGATGCGCAGGGCGAGTTGCACAGCTTGACGCTACCTGCGTTACCCAGCGGATTTTTCAGTCATCTCGGCGGCAAATTGGGACTGACCGCGCCGAGGGTGTAAATAGTTTTGTGTAAACGGTCATTAGGCAGGAGACTGCCAGCAT
>JAVHQJ010000138.1:0-3038 GCA_036171075.1 Sideroxydans sp.
TCGCCAGTTTTCCGAACAGAAGTTCGTCTGCCAGTGCGGAGCGAATGGTGTCTTGGATGAGTCGAGCCATCGGGCGGGCGCCCATAAGCGGATCGAAGCCGTGTGCGGCGAGGTGGTCTTTGAGTGCGTCGGTGAAAATCGCTTCCACTTTTTTCTCGTGCAGTTGTTCTTCCAGTTGCATGAGGAATTTATCCACCACACGCAAAATGACTTCTTTATCGAGCGATGCGAAGGAGACGATGGCATCCAGACGGTTACGAAACTCGGGCGTGAACATCTTTTTGATGTCGGCCATTTCATCCCCAGCAGATGCGGTTTTAGTGAAGCCGATGCTACTTTTGTTGAGCGCTTCGGCACCCGCGTTGGTCGTCATAATGATGACGACGTTGCGGAAATCTGCCTTGCGTCCATTGTTGTCGGTGAGCGTGCCGTGGTCCATCACTTGCAACAGGATGTTGAAAATATCGGGATGCGCTTTTTCAATTTCGTCCAGCAGGAGCACGCAATGTGGCTGCTTGCTGATGGCTTCGGTGAGGAGTCCGCCTTGGTCGAAGCCGACATAGCCGGGTGGCGCGCCAATCAAGCGCGACACGGCATGGCGTTCCATGTATTCGGACATATCAAAGCGGTGAATCGGCATGCCCATGACGTAGGCGAGTTGGCGCGCCACTTCGGTTTTGCCCACGCCTGTGGGGCCGGAAAATAAAAAGCTGCCGATGGGCTTGCTGGGATTACCCAAACCACTGCGCGACATTTTGATGGCTCGCGCCAACATGTCGATGGCCTTGTTTTGACCAAACACGGTGGTCTTCAAATCCCTTTCCAGATTTTTCAGCGCGTTGATGTCGTCATGCGACACCGTGCGCGTCGGGATGCGTGCAATTTTGGCGATGATTTCTTCGATTTCGTGTTTGCCGACCACTTTCTTCTGCTTGGATTTTGGCAGGATGCGTTGTGCTGCACCCGCCTCGTCTAGCACGTCGATCGCCTTGTCGGGCAGATGACGGTCGCTGATGAAGCGCGACGATAACTCTGCTGCACTGGTGAGGGCTGCTGCACTGTATTTGATGCTGTGATGCTCCTCAAAACGCGACTTTAATCCTTTTAGAATCTCTATGGTCTGCTCAACCGAGGGTTCAGGCACATCCACCTTTTGGAAGCGACGCGACAGCGCAGAGTCTTTCTCAAAGATGCCGCGATACTCTTGATAGGTAGTCGCACCTATGCATTTCAATGTGCCACTCGATAAGGCAGGTTTGAGCAAGTTGGATGCGTCCATGGTGCCGCCTGATGCAGCGCCTGCGCCGATGAGTGTATGGATTTCATCAATGAACAGCACGGCGTTAGGTGCATCTTTCAATTCTTTCAACACCGCTTTCAAACGCTGCTCGAAGTCGCCGCGATATTTTGTTCCTGCCAGCAGCGAACCCATATCCAATGAATACACTTGAGCATCTTTCAAGATGTCGGGCACCGCGCCCTCGGTGATGCGCCGTGCCAAGCCTTCTGCGATAGCAGTCTTGCCTACACCCGCTTCGCCCACCAATAGCGGATTATTTTTGCGGCGACGACACAAGGTTTGAATCACCCGCTCCAACTCTAAATCGCGACCAATCAGGGGATCAATTTTGCCCGCCAATGCATGTGCGTTTAGGTCGAGGGTGTAATTGGAAAGCGCACTTTCTTTGGTGGCTTCCTGCTCGGTTTCCACTTCGCTGGCAGGCTTTTGGGAAGCGGTTTGCGCCTCAGCTGTTTTGTTGATGCCGTGTGAAATATAGTTCACCACATCGAGACGGGTGATCGCGCGCTGATTGAGGAAATACACAGCGTGCGATTCTTTTTCGCCAAACAGTGCAACCAAAATGTTGGCGCCTGTGACTTCTTTCTTATTGGTGGATTGCACATGCAAAATTGCACGCTGGATAACACGCTGAAACCCTAAAGTTGGCTGTGTGTCTACCTCACTCGTGCCGGGTACCATAGGCGTGTGCGTCTCAATGTGTTGTGCCAACACGGCGCGCAACTCCTCAATGTCCGCACCACAAGCACGTAGCACATGAGAGGCTGATGGGTTGTCCAGCATTGCCATCAACAAATGTTCTACTGTAATAAACTCGTGACGTTTATGACGAGCCTCAACAAAAGCGAGGTGCAGACTAACTTCTAGTTCTTGAGCAATCATTTAGTTTTCCTCCATGTGGCATTTCAAAGGATGCCCATGTTGTGTGGCATAAGCGACGACTTGGTTCACTTTCGTTTCCGCGATGTCCTTGGAGTATAAACCGCAGACCGCCGCACCTTCATGATGAACTTTAAGCATTATTTGCATAGCCTGTTCAGTCGTCTTGGCAAAATACACTTGTAGCACTTCTACGACAAATTCCATGGTGGTGTAATCGTCATTAAGTAGGATGACTTTGTATTGTTTAGGTGGCTTCACCTTGCTGCGCTCTAGCACAGGGGCGTTTATTTGTTGGGTTGCCATAGCGCTCATTCTGGACACATTCGTGCCCTTATATTTGATGATTAAAGGGAGCTTTTCAAGCTTATCTTGAAAATAAATGAAATAAATCCTTGACGTTGTTGTGGGGGGTGGGTTAAAAAGCGTCCGGGTGTTTGAATCATAGTAGATGCAGTACTGGTTTTGCCATGTGCGGTCTTGGGTTTCAAACAATTTAGCGGGTGCCCACCCGTAATTTTGTAAGGAAGTAATAGCATGGCAAACGGTACAGTTAAATGGTTCAACGATGCAAAAGGTTTCGGTTTCATCACTCCAGATGATGGCAGCGAAGATCTGTTTGCGCATTTCTCAGCAATCACAATGAGTGGCTTCAAGTCTCTCAAAGAAGGCCAAAAAGTGACTTTTGACATCGTTCAAGGTCCTAAAGGCAAACAAGCAGCTAACATCCAAGCGCCTTAATCGGTTCTTGAGCTGAATTAAAAAGCCCGCCACGAAAGTGGCGGGCTTTTTGTTTTGTGCTGTCGGGGGTGTCCGGAATTTTGTGTAAACGGGTTTTCGATTAACTCGATGAAATCCG
>JAVHQJ010000139.1:0-3019 GCA_036171075.1 Sideroxydans sp.
AAAGACTCTTCTGGCTCAGTATATCGCATATCATAAATCTACCGTGGAGACATGGGGACAAAAGAGAAAATGGGCGTTCGTGTATGTGGAGAAACCAATCAATGTGGAAAAGCGATTCCAGATAAACCAGTACTGCAAAAAGACGATTCATTATCTTCCAATCTCATTCCGAGATACCATGGCATGGTTGGAACCAGAATCGAATGAGATGGTCGCACATAAGATAACCGATAAACTTTTCTATGATCGGAATGCTCGTATATTCCTCATAAAGAAAGACGGTGGAGGTTTTGAACCATTTTTTTCCAGACTCAAGAAGTACAGAACAAACGAAACTAAAACGAATCTTCATAGAAACACTCATAGAGAACTACGGAAAACCGATGCCCACGATGGATTTGAGGGAGAAACTGAATATGGGATGAAAGGATGGAGCGGAGTTCAATGAATTTTTCCGGACATTCGTAGATAGTGTATTCGTACGCAAGCTTGGCATGACAAAAGAGGAGTGAAATGCTATTTTGAAGCCAGGTGATGGACTCTATTGAATCAGATATGAAGGATAGAATGAAGCGGGAATCCCCGGACACCTACGGGTAAGGCTATAATCATGAATCATAAAAACAGGAAAAAGATACTTTCTTTCTCCTGTTTTTGTTTTGTTTAAGCCTATACCGATCTAACCGAATCTATCTGTATTTTCGGGATTTTGTTTCCGGGTATTATATCCGTACTTCTCCTGCAGGAAGAACAACAGCTCATTAACATTCCCGAAGATTTAGTATATCACACAAGATCCCATGAACTGAGCCTACAAGCAATAATCAGTTTACATCCCATGTGATATACGCATTTGGGAAGTAATAAGCAAGATACTTTATTTTGACTTAATATTATAACTCTTATGCAACAGTTACTTTTGAAAGCTCATCTTGAGCTTTTCCGGAAACTTGGAAGACAGGAAAAATCCTCTGACCCTGTACTTGTAGTAAGATTCTTTTGTCCTTGGTCCAATTGGACTTGGTATGCAAGCGAATTTGATCCACAAACAGGAACATGCTTTTGATTTATCATCGGGCAATCCTCGGAATGGGGATACTTCAGTCTTCCAGAGCTTCAGAATGTCACAGGTCCGTGGGGTCTAAAAGTGGAGCGTGACATCCACTTCAATCCCACTCCTTTCTCTCAGATCCGCTTTTAATGGCGGATCTTCCGAGAGGGGGATAATAGAGAATCTATTTTATATATATTTTTAACTATTCTTATATGAATACTACTGAAAACGTTACTCTTAAAGAAGTATCTCCTATTGAAGCATTATTTACACGTTATCAAGAAGATGACAACATGTTGAATCAACTAGAACAGAAGGACTTTAGTGTTGCAACCGATAATCGGTCACAACGTGTCATTGTTGGTGCATATACCATACCAACTGGTCAAAAAGACAAAGATTGCTTTATTCTTCGACAGTTACTCTTTCCTGACATAGGGAATAAGACCTTCATTATGTCAAAGCTGAGTGCAGAAATTCACTCGCCAGGTCTTGGTGCTTTCGCTTACAACCACGATAAGCTTATTTAAGGAAATCAAGGATTCCTCGCTGACCGTGATGGAAAAATCGCTGATCCATTTATCTACCCGGTGGAAGAATTCCTCTCAGAGATATACCGTGCACTTGGTACAAGAAACGCAAGTGCCTTCACAAGACTCTTCTAGTTTCTCCTAAAAGATACAGGGAGAGCGACTCATAATAGTCCCTCTCCCTATTCTTTTTTTACTGATTTTACTTTTGTTCTTTATCCTCTTAATGCAACGTATATGAAAAAAGTGTTTAATGATAGATTCTGGCTTCGTGCCTCCATAGTATTCCCATTCATCGGATATATATTCCTCTGGATACTCTCCTTACTGGTTCTACTCCATCTCGGAGAACATCCGACTCTCTGGTTCTGGGAAATTGTATGATATATAAAAAATATTCCGTGGGGCATGACAATTTTGTTTGCATCGGCAATACTCTTCGGAGGTTTGATGTTTTCGGTGCTTTGAAAATTTGTGATGTTGGTTTTCTGAACCCTCTTCAAAGTACTCCTCTACCCAGTATATATCCCTTATCTCTGGCTAGTACGTATATTCAAGGATGATAAACGAATTCCTCTTTTTGAGGCATGGGAATGTTACAAAACATTTCTTCGACTCTACTATCAAAGGAATTCCATATCAGGGATACTAAAGACTCACGGACAATTCATTCCTTTTATGTTCTTCCGGGAATTCCCGAAATCGGGAATACAACGATCTATTCTTTCCTGTCCTTTTGAACTTGTATCGAAACTTGAAACTATTCAAGACAAACTTTCGGAATGAAAATACAAGGAACTCTTCATTAAGGATTTCGAGATGGATGATTTCCTCATAACTTTCTCTCTTCTCTGAGGATGAATGGATAAAAAGGATATCGTACATCGTATGAAAGATCGTTTCGATGAAATCAAACTCAAACTTCCTTGATCGGATAGTGGAATCGAGTACAGGTTAGAAGAACCGGTGGCAAAAAGCGAATATGTATCAGTTACCATCAAGAGGGTCATTCAATGGGAATTGAGAGAGTTCGATTTCAAGGAAGCAGGAACGAAACTTCTCGATGAATCGCTCCTTCTCGGATTCACTCCCGATGGTGGGAAGTTTGTTGATCTACAGGTTCCAGTGAAGTCGTTTCTTCATTCTATGGTGGTTGCTGAAACAGGCTCTGGAAAAGACGTTACAACGAGATCGCTTCTTTGGTCGATTGCGGAATGAATCCGGAAATGACTCCCTTATGAGCTTCATCTCTTCGATAGCAAATGAGACTGGCTTCCATTCGCAAATCTTGAGGAATACGGGATATTCTTATACCGAAACGTGGATGAATATGATTCCATTATAGCAAGACAGGTTGAGGATATGAGAAGCAGAAATGAAACTCTGTCAAGTCTCGTTTTTTTAGGACACACAAACTATGAAGCTCATGGGGTTA
>JAVHQJ010000140.1:0-3008 GCA_036171075.1 Sideroxydans sp.
ATACACCTCGAAGGTGCTTTTTAAGGCATTTTTTAGGGTGTCTACATTACGTTGGGCATCATCATGAAACTAGAAGTTATCGCTAAAGTGCTCAACCAAGATGAAGTGCGCTCTCGCGTCATGAAGGACGGTGCATTCTTCGATGCATTTATCGGTGTTGCAATCGGCATGTACTTCACCACGAGTGAGCGATTTACGGAATTTCACGAACTGATCATTGATAGGCTCACCTTCGAGGAACGTATACGTGTACTGGAAAAACTCCCTTACAAGAAGCCATACAAGTCAATCGCCGCTTTGCCTGTCATCCGCCAAGTTCAGCAGGCAAGAAATCTCATTACGCACGAATACTACATTGACCACAGGCATCGAAAATTGCAGCGCGCAAATTGGCTGGAGTTATTCGCTGACTACCCAGCGTCCTACACAAAGCCCGTGATGCTGGCTCGTCAAAGGCTGCTCCGTCTTTCGGGCACACAAGAGTTTATGGAGCTTCTGAGCAAATGAGTGTGATGCCCAACCCTACGCTCAAGCGGGACTGCGCAAAAGCGCGCAGCCCCTTAGCTCCACGTTAGACCTTGTTTTTTTGCTGTACCACGCTTGTTTATTAACTCGTAAAAGGAGACTCAAAATGGCTGACAAGATTACGTTTCAACTCATGGGTGGTGAGACCGGCTGTGCTGGCGGGAAATGCCCTGCTATCTACCTCGGCAGCGACGGAAAGTATTACGTCCAAGGCGTTACGGTAGGCAACGATGTGCGGGCATCACTTGGCATTGACGCAGGAGAAGACGTTGTGTGCGTTCCTGCCGAGCTTATTCAGGGAAAGATGGAGTCGCGATAGAACATGGAAACGCCATATGAGCTATTTGCCAAGTTATCGGTAGCTCCCTTGGCAGAATTCGGTGCTGCTTTTGATGAATTCAAAGGCAGCGCCTTTCGCCTTGAGTGCCTACCCTCCTATTCAGTTGAAGAAGAAGCAGAACATTTTAACGCGTACAAGCGTGGTGCCCCATGTCCCGCTGGCATGAATATCGAATGGTTACAGTTTCTAAAGTCCGCCCAATCAAAGAAACGAATCGTCCAACGTGTTCGTCTAGTGCCAGAGTATAGGCAGACGGTGGATTACTTTGGCTTTGAAGCCGAGTGGGGGTACAAGGAAAGTATTCTAGCGGGAGAGCAAATCAAACTATTGCCAAGTATGCATTTGTCCGACTACGCAAGCCATGTACCAATTCTTCAGGACTATTGGCTGTTTGATGACGCAAAATGCTATGTGATCTTTTATGACCTAATCGGGCGATTTCTGGGAACGATTCAAGTTCCAGATAACCTTGTTCAGCTTTATGTCGCCTTATCAAAGAGCCTTTGGTCTAACTCACATACCTTCGACCAAGATCTGAGCTACGTATGGAAACCATAAACGTAACAGCGACCGTAGTCATGGCGATCGCTACGGTCGTTTATACCATTGGCACTTTTTTGCTCTGGCACACAAGTCGCTCTAACGTCAAAGCTCTAGAAAGACAGCTAGACCTTCTTAAGACCCAGCTCAATGTCCAGGTCCAATTTAATAGGGCGGTAGCTCAGGGAGCCACTCTCGATGCCCATCGGGAGATTTGGCTACCGATGATTTCCAATCGTGAGCTGCTTTCGCTTCTACAGACCAATCCGCCAGATGAACAAAATCGCGTTGCCGGAGAGCTTCTCGGAAGCATCGTAATCAATCATTGTTCTAGAATCTTTTCGCACTTCTCAGATGGCATTTTTGATGAATCGGAGTTGCCAGCATTTGCCCGTGATGCAAGGCATCTGTTCTCGTATCCACTGGTCAGATGGCGTTGGCAAGACGTGGCGAAATATCACTCGGATGATTTTGCGAAGTTCGTTCATGACAACGTCGCTAGCTGATGCATGGTATGCCGCCAGCAAGGTCTAACCCTACGCTCAAGCGGGACTGCGCAAAAGCGCGCAGCCCCTTAGCTCCACGTTAGGTCTTTATAAACGCAAGAGAGGAGCGTGATATGAGTCATAAGTTCTTGCTGAGGTCGGCACTTTTTATTGTATTGACAGTCGCTACAAGCATTGCACATACACAACCTCTAGTTAGTATTCCCCGCGTTCCGACGCCAACTGTTCAGACGCCAGTTGTAGTTGTCCCCCAAGGCACATCTACTCCTTCTCTGGAGGGCTATAAGAATATTCCAGTGCTAATCATACCAACAGGTTCGGTTATGTTGGTTCCGACACCTCCTCCCGTAAAAGCCGAGCCATACCCAGACTGCACGGTCGCAGAAGAGAGGTGCGCCAGTTTATGCTATCCCTTACCGGAAGGCTGGACATCGCACAGGCAGTGCATAGCGCGCTATTGTCAAATCGAAAGCCAAAGCTGTATCGAGGCGCTTGTTAATCATCTTGAGGACAAATAAATGTTGCTCCTGAAGCACAGACCTAACCCTACGCTCAAGCGGGACTGCGCAAAAGCGCGCAGCCCCTTAGCTGCACGTTGGGCATCACATGCTTAGCCTAAACGCTCAATCAATGTAGTCTGCCTTGATCGATTATTTGAGATTAGAAAGGGAGAGGAAAATGAGAAAGATAGTTTTACTGTTGGCTATAGCTTTTATTATCGGAATCAACTCAGATGTTTTTGCTCAGCAATCTGACAATCAGAAATCTGACGACTTCTCAGTAGATGATGGAGGAAGAGGAACCTACAAGCCCCCCCCTCAGCAACCACCAAAGAAATGCAAACAAGTGTGTCGTACCGAGTACTATGACTGTGCGGCAGATTGCTATAGAGGAGGGATTTTGGTAATGGGTGGCTGCTTAGGAAAATGCAGTTTTCAAAACTGCACAACGGAATGTGAATAGACAGAGTATTTAGTAAGACGCCCAACCCATCATTCCACCAGACCTTGCGCATAAAACCGCGCAAGGCCGGTGCATTCAAACGTTAGACGTTTTCATGGAGGAATCTATGTCGCAGTATTGGGTAGTTGGAGCAA
>JAVHQJ010000141.1:0-2990 GCA_036171075.1 Sideroxydans sp.
CAATGGTAGGGCTGCTGATCGTCGCAAGTTCGGCCTGTGATATTTCCAGTGTTCCAGCGGCAAAATCCGTGGTGCTACCCAAATCAGTCAATGTGGTCGTATTCCAAGTGTTCAGTGCCACCATGCTGGTTGGCGCAGAAATCGTACCGCCAGCCAATGCCATCTTGTCGGCAGTCAACATAAATCCGTTTACACCCGAAGAAAGAGTGATCGAACTATTGTTGGTGATCAAGCCACCGGATGATTGCAGAATGCCTGATACCGCGGGACCGCCAGGAATCGTTCCTGCACCGTTGATCACGATAGGGCTGGCAACTATCAAATCACCAGTGTTGATTACTGCTAGCGTACCCCCCGTAGTGATCGCCCCTAAAGTGAGTGGTGCTGCAGTGTTGTTCAGCCAAACATCCGCGCCATCGGTCGCAGTAAAACTGGAAACTACGTTGGCACCTTTCAAGGTGGTGCCAGTTAGCGCATTAGTTGATAATGCGCCGGTCGTGATGCTGCCACTTACACCTTCTGCAATCGAAAATGCTGATGCCAGATTCACTGTTCCAACACCAGCGCCAGTACCGATAGCGGCATTAATATTCAACATACCCGCCAGTGTTCCAATGGTGATCGAGTTTGTCGCACTAATCGTTTCAACATTGAGAACACCCGCGATTTGAGTGACATTGATGTTGGTCAAACCAGACAAATTCGCAGTTGGATCCTGTGTGAAATATCCGTACACATTCAAATCGCCAGTGCCAGTGAAGGCACTTCCGCCTAGCAGATTCAAATGCGTGCCGGAATAGTTTGCTATTGTCAAAGAAGAGGGGACAGTGAAGGTTCCATAATTGTTAAAACTGCTCAACCCGCCCGTGCCCTGATTGAAGGTCGTGGTGTCGCCCAACGTCCACGCACCGTTGTTGTTAACGGCAGCTGCATTGTTCATCTGCAAGAAGGTCGGTGTCAGATATCCTTGGCTGGTATTGGATAATAGCGCCGTGTGCAGCACGACATTGTCGAGCACGTTGCTACCGTACAGAGTCGCGCTTCCGGTGACACTCAGCGCGTTGCCGTTGCCCATCAATATACCGTTGTTCAAAACTAGGCCTAATGTATCCAAGCCAGCGACGCCAACGGAGATGACCCCGCCTGAAACTGCAGCAATCGAACTGGCCGCACCGCCACCCCATAAAACCGGATTGATATTCATCGTTCCGGTAGTCGCGCTCAATGTTCCGCTATTGTTCAGCACGCCCGTATTGGCGAAAGAGAGTGTGCCGCGCGTAGAAGTGATGGTGCCCGTGTTGTTCACGTTGCCGACAGATATCAACTGCGTCTCACCCTGCAAACCGTTGGCGTTGATTATTCCGTTATTGTTCAACGTTCCGAAGCCATCCAAATCCACAAAAGCTCCAAACCCGCTCACAGTGAGCCCGGCCCCTAGATTCAGGGTATGCAGTGCCATATTCTGCTGCAATGCGCCACCTGCCATTGTGATGGACTCTGTCGACGTAGTCGCAGTGATCGTCTGCCCAGACGTGTTGAAATTCCAAATGCCGTTTCCAATATCGAGGTTTGCCCCGCCATTCAATGTCAGATTGTTGAGCACATTGACATCACCTTGCGAGGTCAGATTGCTCCCAATAATGACACCATCCAGCGTGCCGTTGATCGAATGAAGCACAGTGCCATCTGCACTGATAATCGTACCGCCCAAGATCGTGCCACCAGTCAACATGGACAGACCGCCCACACCAAAGGCACCCGTACCTCCGATATCAAGAATCGCCGCAGTGTTATCCAATGTCCCGTTCAGATCGAGGAGCGTACCTGTATTGCGAGTCAGAATGCCCAGACCTAACTGTGTGAAGTTCCCACCTAATGTCAACGAACCCGCAGCGAGATTGATTGTGCCGGCATTTGACCAATTCGCACCCAATGCATTGGTCGGTGTTATGTTCACCGCACCACCGTTGACATTGATCACACCAGTAATTGCTGAATTGGTGAAGTTATCTGAATTGATGAGCAGCATTCCGGCTGAAGCGTTCATCGTGCCACTATTGGTGAAGGCATTGATGCCGCCCACCGATAATTGTTGACCTGCCACGTTGGCATCGATGGTCGCGTTGTTGATCAACACGTTCAAGCTGTTTGAAGTGATGGCACCATAACCGCTAATCGTCAGGCCAGTTCCCAAAGTCAGTGTTTGCGCGGCACCGTAGGTATTCTGAACAATCGAACCGCCCGCCATCGTGATGGTTCCTGTCGCAGCGGTAGTCAGCGCAATACTTTGTGCGCCGAAAGTATTCATGTACAGATTGGTTGAACCGATGTTCAGCCCCGCACCTGGATTCATCATCAGGTTGTTGAGCGCATACAAGCTGCTGCCTGTCAGATTCAGCGTGCCTGTAAGCGTCACGCCGTTGAATACACCACCGCTTGTATCGAGTGTCGTCCCAGCGCCAGCATTCACCGTACCGCCAAGTATCGTGCCGTAGTAGCCTAAAGAATTAAGTCCACCCGAACCAAACGTGACACCTGCGCCGATATCCACCGTGTTGGCGGTGTTATCCAGCGTGCCTGTCAGATTGAGTAAGCCACCGGTGTGCGTGATCGTGCCCAACCCTGCGGTGGTAAGTTTGCCGCCGAGATTCAAGGTACCTGCTGTTTCATTGATCGTGCCGAGGTTTACCCAAGGAACAGCAGAAAGCGAATTAGGGGTAATGGACATCGCCCCACCCGTGACAGAAAGAGCGCTACCCGCTGCGGTCGTAAGTGTGTTGGCCGAAATATAGGTTGTGCCCGCAGATGCTCCTACAGTACCGAAATTATTGAACGTTCCATACGAAGTTGCTGGATAGTTTGTGTCGATACTCATCCACGATCCCGCTGCACTAGCATCGATCACAGCGTAATTATTAATCGTGTTGTATAAAAAGTTCCAATTGGATGTGATGTTATTGTTCGTGCCCGCACCTGTGTTAATCGTCAAA
>JAVHQJ010000142.1:0-14033 GCA_036171075.1 Sideroxydans sp.
AGAAGTGCGAGACCTGCCACGTCGCAGACGACTGGAAGTCAGTGGACAAGTTCAATCACAACCGCATGTCCACCTTCCCCTTATTGGGCAAGCACGGCATCGTGGCGTGTAAGAAGTGCCACTCGACGGTTACGTTCAAAGATACGAAGTCGGATTGCTGGTCATGCCATGAAAAAGACGACGTACATAAACGCCGCTTGGGAACTGAATGCCAAGTTTGCCATTCAACGCGCGCTTGGGAAGCGTGGGACTTCAACCACGACAAGACCAACTTCAAGTTAGACGGCCCACATAAGAAAGGCGCGAACAAGTGCTATACCTGCCACGCTAAACCGATGAGCAAGAAGGTGGTGCAGTCCACCGCCTGTGGTAGCTGTCATGATAAAGATGATGTTCACAATGGAAGCTTTGGTGACCGTTGTGATCGTTGCCATGATGGCAATGATTGGAAGCAAATTAAGATGGGTGTAGAAGTTCCTAGCAAGAAAAAGAAGTAACGGCAGCGTAAGGTAGGTTGGTTGGATTGATTGGATGTCCCTAAACGGAGGTGAATCATGAATCGAATAGTGAAAGTATGGAGTCGTATTTTGACGGCGGGTTTGATGTTGGCATCACTACAAGCGATGGCCGCAACAAGCGCACGAGATTTCAATCACATGACGACCGGATTCCCTCTGTCTGGTGGACATGCCGTGGCGGCGTGTGAAACTTGCCATTCCGGTGGTGTATTCAAAGGTACGCCCAAAAATTGTGATGGATGCCACGCCGTAGGCAAGCGTGTGGTTGCCACCCCCAAAACCAACTCACATATCGTGACCGATGCCGCTTGCGAGAGCTGCCATTTCAATACGTCCACTTGGTTAGGCGCACGTTACAACCATGGCAACGCACAGCCAGGTGGATGTTTGTCTTGCCACAATGGCAGACTCTCTATTTCCAAGCCGTCCACACACAACACGGGCAATAAAGCGACCAAATCGTGTGATAGCTGTCACCGTCCTACGGCATGGTTGCCCGCAAGTTGGAATCACAGCAACGCGGCCGGCCTGTGTTCCACCTGTCACGTTAGCAGCCCAGAAGTGAGTCCGTCTAATCGTAAGCCAGCAAGCCATGTAGCCTCGGCAATCAAAGGCCAGTTGGAGTGTGATTCTTGCCACAATTACATTGGTTGGTACCCCAATCGTTTCAAGCACAACACAGGTGCGCTGTGTTCCAGTTGCCATAATGGGACGCTTGCGAAAGGCAAGACCCCCAGTCACGTTGCCACTACGGATGAATGTAACCAGTGTCACTACACGGCAGTAGCTTGGATACCTGCATTGGGAGGCAAGCCAGCTAACCACATTAACTACACTGCTACATCATGCACAAGCTGTCACGCTACGGGAGGAACCATATTTACTGCGGCAATGCATAACTTTGTCACGGCGCAACCTTGCACGACTTGCCACTTGAATACGACAACCTTCCTGACCTCAAGAGCGACCAAGAAGAAGATTGGGCACGAAGGAATGAAGACAGGTGAAGATTGCATTAGCTGTCATGCGCGTCAGTACACCAAATGGAATAAGCCTTAAATAACATATGCCGAGCGGAGTGATAACTCCCCCTCGGCATTGTTGTAAATTAAGAGCTGGGCGCTGGATTTACGCGAATAGGATAAAAGGTTTGCTCTTTGCGGGGCACTCCCCTCAATCACACCTAGTGTCTGTCGTCGCAGAAATGACGGATGTTGATTTTGAGAGCCTGATGCTTGGTAGATGTCGTCCGCAGTTGAGTGCGACAGCACCTGTGTGGCCCAGCAAAGATTTATCAAAATAAATATGACTACAGGAGCGGGGAAATGAAGAGTAGCAATTCTTTCAAATTGTATCGTTACATGAGCGCGTTACTGTTGATGGTGTTTGCGCCGCTTAATGCAACGGCGCTTCCGTTAGACGATGTGCAATTGGAGTATCGAACGGATGGTATCGTGGCGACCATTCGCATGACTTCCCCTGTTAAATACAAGAGTCACTTTCCTGAGCGCAGCGGCAACACGCTGGAAATTTTTTATGACCGCACGCCTGCGGTGAAGGCCGATGAAGTGTGGTCAGATAATGAGGTGCGTAAATCGCCGCCTTCAGGTTTGATTCCTGGTTTTACAGTCACGACACGCGATCAAAAAACCAAGCCAAAGTTGGTGATTGAGTTTTCACGTGAGGCGAGTTTTAGCGTGAGCCCAGGTAAAGATAACCAAAGTTTTCTGATCACCATTCGCCCCGACAGGCAGCAGGCTGCACCCGTTGAATTGCCTGCGTTGCCGTTTATTAAGCCTGAAGTCGTGGTGCCTGCGGGCAAGGTGTTGAGCACAGAGGAAGCCAATCTGGCTGATAACAACAAGCAAGCACATGCGCTGATGGTGCAAGGGCGTGATGCATTGGCGGCAAAAAATAACGAAGCGGCAGTTGAAGCCTTTAACAAATTGCTTTTGTTGCCGCCTAATGATTACACCGAAGGCGGGCAAGAGTGGGTGGGGGTGGCACGCCAACGTGCAGGACAATTTGACAAGGCTAAAACCGAGTTTGACTTGTACTTGAATCTCTATCCGCAAAGTGAAGGTGTGCCGCGTGTGATGCAGCGTCTGGCGAATTTGGACGGCAAGAATGAAGCGGATGCGATTGTTGAAGGCGGCGAGAAAAAACGTGCCGAGCGGTTTATGGCATTCGGTAGTGTGTCGTCACACTATTATTTTGGGCGTAGCAAAATTGATTCCACGCAAACATTCAACAACGTGCCCGAAACGCTGACGTTCTCGCTGACTGATCAAAATATGATGATTAACACGGAAGATGTGTCGGGTCGGTATGTGAATGATGAATACGATGGGCGCTTGGTTTTCCGTGCTTCAAATACTTTGAATTTCTTGTCCAAAAAATCGAATCAAAATCGGGTGAGTGCGGCTTACGGTGAAATTAAAAATCGCAAACAGGACTACATGCTGCGTGTGGGTCGCCAATCGGCTTACGGCGGAGGGGTGATGGGGCGTTTTGATGGGGTGACGGGTTCGTATGGCGATGCGCAGTTTCTACGTGTGAATGGGGTGGCGGGTGCGCTGTCAGATTACTCGCAGGGAACGATGCCTAGTTTTTTTGGGGCGAGTGTGGATAGCGGCGCGTTCTCGGTGTACGGCATCAATCAAAGTGTGAGCGGGATATTAGACCGCCGCGCAGTGGGTACGGAATGGCGTTATTTTGAAGATAAGACGACGGCATTTGCGATGGTGGATTACGACACCAATTTCAAAGCGCTGAATGCGACCCAAGTCATGGGTACTTACAGTATTTCAGATGCAATCGCGTTGAACTTTTTGGCGGATCGTCGCAGAACGCCTTCTTTAAGTATTCGCAATGCATTGAATGGCGCAGCTACTTCATCGGTAAATGATTTGCTGCAAGCCTCGTCGGCCAGCAGCTTGCGTAGTTTGGCGTTGGCACGTACCGCCACTTCCACGCTGGCACAAATGGGTGCCAGCATGGCGCTCAAAGGAAATTGGCAGGTGAGTGGGGATGTGCGTGTGTCCAATACAACGGGCACAGCTGCCAGCGGAGCAACCGCGCTAGAAGGTATTTTGATTGCCACTCCAAGCCGTGGCGCTGAAAAAAGTGTAACGGCACAATTGATTGGTAGCGGTAAAGTGTTGGCGAATGACATTTGGTCAGTGAGCACCACTCTCAACACCAGCGGTACGGTGAATGGACATTCAATTTTTATGTACAACCACAATCAGTTTGGACAAGCGTGGATGGTGGATACCTCGTTCCAGTTGTATCGTCAAACTGACCAGTTTGGTGGCGTGACGACACGTACATCACCCACCATTCGCGGCTCGTATCGTATGCAAGAGCAGTTTTCATTCGATATGGATATGGGCTATGAGAGTACGAAAAATAGCGGTACGCAAGTGTCGGTTAAAACATCTCGCTTTTTCACCTCGGCAGGCGTCCGCTGGGATTTCTAAGTTGTAAGCTTGGATTCAGATACGAGGCCATCGAAGCGATTCGATGGCCTTTTTGCATACTGATCAAGTAATTTTGTATTCACTCTGGTAAATTCCGAACTTCCTATTTCGGGAGCAAATCATGAAGATCCACGAGTACCAAGGCAAAGAGATTCTGCGCGAGTTTGGCGTGCCGACACCGCGCGGTGTGGCGTGTTTCAACGTTGACGAGGCTGTGGCAGCAGCACAGAAATTGGGTGGCAAGGTGTGGGTGGTGAAGGCGCAGATCCATGCGGGCGGTCGCGGCAAAGGCGGCGGCGTGAAGGTGGCAAAGTCGCTGGACGAAGTGAAGCAGTTCGCAAGCCAAATTCTGGGCATGCATCTCGTCACGCATCAGACCGGCCCCGAAGGACAGGTCGTGCGTCGCTTGCTCATTGAAGAGGGCGCGCAGGTCGCTAAAGAGCTTTACGTGGGGATGGTGGTGGATCGGGTGTCGCAACGCGTGGCACTGCTGGCTTCCAGCGAAGGCGGCATGGAGATCGAAGAGGTCGCCAAACACAATCCAGAGAAGATACACACGGTGCGCATCAATCCAGCAACAGGATTGGATGCGGCAGAGGCATCGCGCGTGGCGCGCGCCATCGGTGTGCCGGATGCGGCGAATGCCGAAGCGGTGCAGATACTGCAAGGGCTGTATCGCGCCTTCGTGGAAAAAGATGCGATGCTGGCGGAGATTAATCCCTTAGTCATCACGGCAGACAATCACGCCATCGCACTTGATGCCAAATTTAATTTTGATTCCAACGCGCTGTATCGTCGCCCCGAGATCGTGGCAATGCGCGACTTGGATGAAGAAGATCCAGCCGAAATCGAAGCCTCCAAGTTCGACCTTGCTTACATTCAACTCGATGGGAACATCGGTTGCTTGGTGAATGGCGCGGGTCTGGCGATGGCGACGATGGACATTATCAAGCTGTACGGTGGCAGCCCGGCCAACTTCCTTGATGTGGGCGGTGGTGCGAATAAAGAAAAGGTCACCGAGGCGTTCAAGTTGATGTTGAAGAACCCCAATCTCAAAGCGATTCTGGTCAACATCTTCGGCGGCATCATGAAGTGTGATGTGATCGCAGAGGGCGTGGTGGCGGCTGCGCGGGAAGTAAGTCTCACTGTGCCCTTGGTGGTACGTCTTGAAGGCACGAACGTGGAGCTGGGAAAAAAAATCTTGGCGGAATCGGGTCTACCCATCATCTCGGGTAGCGATATGGCAGATGCGGCGCAGAAAGTCGTCGCCGCTGCGGGAGGTCAAAAATGAGCATCCTCATCAACAAAGATACCAAGGTCATCACGCAAGGCATGACGGGCAAGGTCGGTCAGTTCCATACCTTCCATTGCAAGAGCTATGCGAATGGTGCGAACTGTTTTGTGGCGGGCGTGAATCCGAAAAAAGCGGGCGAAGATTTTGAAGGCATCCCGGTGTATGCCAGCGTGCTCGATGCGAAGCAGGCAACAGGTGCGACCGTGTCAGTCATCTACGTTCCGCCATCAGGGGCGGCGGCCGCTATCGACGAAGCAGTCGAAGCGGATCTCGACTTGGTGATCTGCATCACCGAGGGCATTCCCGTGCACGACATGGTGAAGACGCGCTATAAGATGCAAGGCAAAAGAACTCTTCTGATTGGCCCTAACTGTCCTGGTCTCATCACGCCAGATGAGATCAAGATTGGCATCATGCCAGGGCATATCCATAAGAAGGGGCGCATTGGTGTGGTGTCGCGCTCGGGCACGTTGACCTATGAAGCCGTCGGACAGCTCTCTGCGTTGGGTATGGGGCAATCATCGTGTGTCGGTATTGGCGGCGATCCTATCAATGGGCTGAAGCATATTGACGTATTGCGCTTGTTTAATGACGACCCTGAAACGGATGCGGTGGTGATGGTGGGCGAAATTGGCGGCAGCGATGAAGAAGAATGCGCACGCTGGATCAAAGCCAACATGAAAAAGCCGGTGGTCGGATTTATTGCGGGGGTCACCGCGCCACCGGGCAAACGTATGGGGCATGCGGGCGCCATCATCTCGGGCGGACAAGGTGGGGCGAACGAGAAGCTGGCTGTGATGGAAGAATGTGGCATTCACATCACACGCAATCCGGCAGAGATGGGGCGGGTCATGCAGAAAGTTTTGAAAGGGTAATTGATGATTGAAATGTTCTCTGCACCGCAATTTTGGGCGGATGTGTTCAAAATTATTATGATTGACTTGTTGTTGTCGGGCGACAACGCCGTGGTGATAGCGTTGGCCTGTCGCAACTTGCCAGCAGCACAGCGCCGCAAAGGCATTATGTACGGTGTGGGGGGGGCAATTGGTTTGCGCGTGGTGCTGACGTTCTTCGCGGTCAGTTTGTTATCGTTGCCGTTTCTTAAGTTGATTGGGGCGGCTCTTCTTATTTGGATCGGCATCAAGCTCATTTTGCCGGATGAAGAAGCCCATGGTGAAGGGAATATCAAGGCAGACACGCAACTTTGGGGGGCTGTGAAAACAATTATCATCGCCGACTTTGTGATGAGCTTGGATAACGTGCTCGGCGTGGCGGCGGCTGCTAAAGGGAATGTGACTTTGTTGGTGTTCGGATTGCTCATCAGTATTCCGCTGATTGCGTGGAGCAGCCAGTTGGTGTTGAAACTGATTGATCGTTTTCCTTTCATCATCATGGCGGGTGGGGCATTGTTAGGGTACGTGGCGGGGGAAATGCTGGTGACTGAAACAGTGTTGCAACCTTTCGTTGAAACGCGACATGGGTTGCATTGGTTTGTGCCTGCGGTATGTGCAGTGCTGGTGCTCGCGCTGGGTAGGTGGTTAGCACTACGTAAAGTGCATGGCGAAAAGGCGATAAATTTGGTTGATGTCAGTGAGCAATCAAAAGTAGATGAAAAAGGATAAGCGATGAAAATACTCATTCCAGTTGATGGTTCGGATAGCGCGTTGAATGCGGTGAAATATGCCATTCAAATGGCATCCGAACTAAAAGCCAGTCCGCAGTTGCTGTTGTTGAATGTGCAATGGAACGTAGCGGTGGGGAACGTTAAGTTGTTTATCAATCAAGACACACTCAATGACTATTACCGTGAGCAAGGTATGCTGGCGCTAGAAAAAGCCCGTGCGCTGTTAGATGAAGCTAACTTACCTTACCAATATCACATCAGTATTGGCCGGCCGGCCGAGGCAATTGTGCAGTACGCACAAGAGCAGACTGTGCAGCAAATTGTGATGGGTGCGCAAGGACGTGAAAATTTAGCCACGATGTTGCTGGGCTCTGTGGTGAGCAAGGTGGCGCAATTAGCGCCTATGCCCGTTGTTGTGACTTAATCTTCGGAAGTAAAAATCTGATAAATCAATCTGGTATGGATTGAAACTAAAAACTGTTTTAGTATCCAGCGGGTGGGTTAGCAGCAAACCATCAATAAGCAAGGGAATCATGAAAAATACTAAATTTCTCAAGGCCGACTGGTTCACTGGTTTGGTTGTGGCCTTGCTGTTTATATTCATCGCTCGCACTGATTTAATTCAAAGTTTAGAGCGCAAAGCTTATGACATTGGCGTGCGGGCATCGACGCAAGTGCCGAGCGACAAAATCGCCGTCATCGCTATTGATGATGAAAGCATTGCCAACTTGGGACGTTGGCCGTGGCCGCGCGAAATCCAAGCGATAATGATTGATCTTTTGAGTAGCGGCAACGCCAAGGTCATCGGGCACACGGTCTTATTTTCAGAGCCCCAAGTTGATGCGGGTTTATCCTATTTGCGAAAAGTGGATGAGGTGCTCCAGCAATCTCGTCTGACGCAATCTAATTCGCCAGAAGCTATCGCACTCAATGAAATTGTGCAAGATGCATTGCTTCACTTGGATAATGATAAGACATTGGCAGAAAGCATTGCGCGCGCCAATTCGGTAGTGATGGGAATGATTTTTGAATTGGGCGAACCGCAGGGCAATCCTGATGTGGCGCTGCCCGAATTCGTCTCCAAAAACAGCTCCATGAATATCAAAGGGGGTGCGCCAGAGGCACGGCCATTAGCAACGGTGGCGATACTTCCACCGCTGCCTTTGTTGGGTGAAAAGGCGTTGGCATTGGGGCATCTCACTATGTCAAAAGATGTCGATGGCGGCGTGCGCACCGACCCGCTGGTGTTGGATTACTACGGTCAATATTTTCCTTCTATGGGGCTGATGTTAGCTGCCAAAAGCCTTAATCTTGATGTAAAAGATATTCAAGTGGTGCAGGGTGAGTCAGTGAAGTTGGGTAATCTAACCATTCCTACGGATTCTGCTTCACGCATGTACACGCATTTTTACAGTGACCAAAATGGTAAATCAGCATTTCAGGTAGATTCGTTTTACGACGTACTGTCGGGCAAAATACCCCCAGAAAAATATCGCGACAAAATTGTGCTGATTGGCGCAACTGCCGCAGGGATAGGTGAATCGCCTGTCACGCCAGTCTCGCCCAGCATGTCCCCCGTATTAACTTTGGCACATTCTGTTTCTAGCATTTTGAAACAAGATTTTTATATTGTGCCCAGCTGGGGAATGTGGGCCGAACTTTCCGTGTTTGTATTGATTGCGCTGTATTTGATTTTATTGCTGCCACGCTTGAAGGCGGGGCTGGGGGCAGTCGTAACAGGCGTTTTGTTCGTGGCTTTGCTGACGGTGCATTTTGTATTGATGACGAGCATGTCGTTGTGGTTGCAACTGATGTTGCCAGCTACTTTGCTGTTGGTTGGACATTTGTTGTTGACGACGAAACGTTTCTTGATGACAGAAAAAGGCAAAGAAAAATCGGATGCAGATTCTGCTGAAAGTAATCGCATGTTGGGCTTGGCGTTTCAAGGTCAGGGGCAACTGGATATGGCCTTCGATAAATTCCGCAAAGTGCCACTGGACGATAGCTTGATGGATGTGTTGTACAACTTGGGCTTGGACTTTGAACGTAAGCGCCAATTTAACAAGGCGGAATCCGTCTTCAACTATATGGCGGAGCACAATCCCAACTTCCGTGATTTAAAAGCGCGTACTGCGCAATCAAAAGCGATGTCGGAAACGTTAATTTTGGGCGGCACCTCGGGACGCAGCAATGACAGCACAATGAAGCTGGATCAAGCGGGTATTGCCAAACCGATGTTGGGGCGTTACCAAATTGAAAAAGAGTTAGGTAAAGGTGCGATGGGCGTGGTTTATTTGGGTAAAGACCCTAAAATTAGCCGCGTGGTTGCCATCAAGACAATGGCCTTGGCACAAGAGTTTGAGGCCGATGAATTGGAAGATGTGAAGGCACGCTTTTTCCGTGAAGCGGAGACCGCAGGTCGCTTGAATCACCCCAACATCGTGACGATGTACGACGCAGGGGAAGAGCATGACTTAGCTTACATTGCAATGGAGTTTTTGAAGGGCAAGGATTTGGTGGCTTATTCGAAGCCAGACAATCTTTTGCCGCTGCCTAAAGTGTTAAGTATTGTTGCGCGTGTGGCAGATGCTTTAGGTTATGCGCATAGCCTGAATGTGGTTCATCGCGACATCAAGCCCGCCAATATCATGTACGACTTGGAAAGCGATACAGCAAAGGTGACTGATTTCGGTATCGCCCGCATTACCGATTCGAGCAAAACCAAGACAGGGATGGTATTGGGTACGCCTTCCTTCATGTCGCCCGAACAATTATCAGGCGCGAAGATAGAAGGCCAGTCTGACCTGTTCTCCTTGGGTGTGAGCCTGTACCAACTAGTGTGTGGTAAGCTCCCCTTTGAGGGCGATTCGATGGCGCAGCTAATGTATAAAATTGCCAATGATCCACCAGTAGATATTTTGACTATCAAGCCGGATATACCGACTTGTGTTGTGGCAATCATCAATAAGGCATTGGCAAAAAAAGTGGAAGACCGATTTGAATCGGGTGCCGCAATGGCGGAGGCCATCCGCCAATGTGCGGCAGGCCTATAAATCATTCAATAAGTGTGAGGGTGGAACGTGAACATAATTGAAGCACTGGAAATTGTGGGACAAACCAATCCAGGCATGGTGCGTTCTCACAACGAAGATAGCATTAGCTTTGATGCACAATCTGGATTGATTGTGCTGGCGGACGGCATGGGTGGCTACAACGCGGGTGAGGTGGCGAGTGGAATAGCTGTCTCTGTGTTGTCTAGTGAAGTTAAGCATCGTTTAGAAAATGATGAGCCTAACGATATCGATACGGCAACAGGCGAAGAGGTGGGCGTGACTTTGTTGCGCGCTAATGTAATTAAAGCAAATCTTTCTATCTTTAATGCGGCGCAAAGCCAGCCGCAATATGCAGGCATGGGAACCACCATCGTGTCTGGTTTGTTCTACGATAATCGAGTGGTTGTCGCACATGTGGGGGATTCGCGCATGTATCGTTTGCGCGGTGAAATTTTTGAGACGGTTACGCACGATCATTCGTTGCTGCAAGAGCAGATTGATAGCGGCATCATTAGCAAAGAAATGGCGCGTCTTTCCAAAAATAAAAATTTAGTTACAAGGGCGGTGGGTATTGAGGCGGATGTTGAACCAGAAGTGCACGTGCATGATGTGCAAGTGGGCGATATTTATTTATTTTGCTCTGACGGTCTCAATGACATGGTTGAAGACGATGACATCGGCGAGACGCTGAAAATGTTGCAAGGAAATTTATCGTTGGCAGCCACGCAATTGATTGAGCAAGCCAATGACAATGGTGGGCGCGATAATGTGTCTGTCATTCTAGTGAAAGTTAAAGGCAGTTTTGCTGCGCAGACCGGTTGGTGGGCTAAATTGAAATCTTGGTTTAAGAGCTAATTAGGTAGTACGTTAATACGAGGGAATTGATATGTCGGCAAAATTGATACTTAGCATGGATGGCGCGGTGATTAAAGAATATCCGCTCACCAAAGAACGCACCACCATTGGGCGTAAAGCACATAACGACATTGCCATTGAAAATCTTGCGGTTAGCGGAGAGCACGCCGCCGTGATTACTATTTTGAACGATTCTTTCTTTGAAGATTTGGGTAGTACGAATGGTTCGATGGTCAACGGCGCCCCCGCACAAAAGCACTTTTTGCAAAATGCGGATGTGATTGAAATCGGCAAATACAAGCTGAAGTATCTTAATGATCAGCCAACGCAAGTTCCTTCGGCAGACTTTGAAAAAACTATGGTGCTGCGTGCGCCACCTAAACCTGCTCCCATCAATTTGGGTGAAAATTTTAACCACACACAAACCAATATTGGTGTGCCGCTTGTTAAATCAGAAGCAACGACTCAATTTAATATCACAGCACCTAAACCTGAAGTTAAAGCCGCTACCGCTACCGCTACCGCTACCGCTACCGCTACCGCTACCGCTACCGCGCCTGCGGTACCTGCAGCGGTGATTCAAATTTTGAACGGTCCTAATTTGGGTAAGGAATTGGAATTGAATAAAAATTTAACTACGTTAGGCAAGCCGGGTGTGCAGGTTGCTGTGCTTGCACGTCGTCCGCACGGTTTTTTCATTACACATGTTGAAGGCGCTAACTTCCCTTTAGTTAATGGCGCGTCAGTTGGCGAACAACCTCAACAATTAAAAGATCATGACATCATTGAGTTGGCTGGCGTGAAAATGGAGTTTTACTTTAAGTCGTAACTCGCTGGT
Source organism: Sideroxydans sp. (assembly GCA_036171075.1). Taxonomy (GTDB): domain Bacteria; phylum Pseudomonadota; class Gammaproteobacteria; order Burkholderiales; family Gallionellaceae; genus Sideroxyarcus. Next base: position 11,665 of record JAVHQJ010000142.1, read on the forward strand.
TATGGCAAGCATCCCGCTACAATTTTGGATGGCCATGAAAAAGGGCGGTCAATGAAAAAGCACGCACTGCTTGTTGGATTGGGGTTGTTGGTGGTGCTGCTTTTTTTGGGCGACTCCGCCAAAATTTATCGCTTGGGCTTTGTTCAATTCGCGGATGCAAAGCTGTATGACTACCGTATGCGGCTCACTATGCCGCATCAAACTGACGATCGTATCGTCATTCTCGATATCGACGAAAAAAGCCTTAAGCAGGAAGGTCGATGGCCTTGGAGTCGAGATAAGCTGGCCGTGCTCATGGATGAGTTGTTTGTACATTACGGGGTGGCAGCGGTGGGCTTCGATGTGGTGTTCGCCGAAAAAGACACCAGTTCTGGTCTCCATGTATTGCAAGATCTAGGGCGCAAGGAACTCAAGGATGTCGCACAATTTCAGTCGGTATTAAACCAACTCAAATCCGCCCTGGAATATGACGCGCTGTTTGCAGATAATTTGAAGCGGCGTCCAGTTGTGTTGGGTTATTACTTTAGCAACGCCGATGTGGGCTCTGTACCGCGAAAATCGGGACTCCTTCCGCAACCTGTATTTACGGCAGATGCATTCAAAGGACGCAGGGTTGAAGCCGTATCATTCGATAGTTTTGGCGCGAACTTATCAGAACTACAGTTTGCTGCTGCAACAGCAGGTCACTTCAATCCTCAAGTGGATTTTGACGGCGTAGTCAGGCGCATCCCTATGATTATTGAGCATGAGGGGCAGTATTACGAATCACTATCCTTGGCGGTTTCACGAATTGTATTGGGCTCTCCCAAACTTTCACTCGGCTTTGCGGGCGGGCAAAGCAGTGAGTATGGTGGCTTGGAATGGTTGTCTCTTGAGTCTGGACAAGGCGACTTAACGATACCCGTAGATGCGGAAGCGGCCTCTTTGGTGCCGTACCGAGGGGATCGCGGCACCTTCCGTTACATTTCCGTAACAGATGTGCTGCATGGCAAGCTGCCGCTAGCTGATTTGCAAAATAAAATTGTATTGGTAGGCACTTCCGCACCAGGCTTAATGGATATGCGTGCCACCCCTGTGGGCGAGGTTTATCCCGGGGTGGAGGTACATGCCAATATGATTAGCGGCATCTTGAATCAAAATATTAAACAAAGCCCAGCTTACGTAGCAGGTGCAAACATTGTGTTGTTGTTGTTAATAGGGGTGGCGATGAGTGTTGTGCTACCCCTCTTGAGTCCCGTGCGCGGCATGTTGATTACGCTAGGTGTCACAGGCGCGACGTTATTGTTGAATGGTTATTTGTGGCAGTACGGCAACATTGTGCTGCCCTTGGCGGGTAGCTTGTTGATGATTGCGGGCTTATTTGCATTGAACATGACCTTCGGTTACTTCGTGGAGTCTCGTGCTAAACGCCAAATTACCGGCTTGTTTGGACAATATGTACCGAGCGAACTGGTGGATGAAATGGCCAAGAATCCAGAGAGCGTCTCGATGGAGGGGCATAGCCGTGAGATGACGACTTTGTTTTCGGATGTGCGTGGCTTTACCACCATTTCGGAAGGGTTAGAGCCTAAAGAGTTGTCGTTGTTGATGAATGAATTTCTCACGCCGCTTTCGCGGGTTATCTATAAACAACGCGGCACCATTGATAAATATATGGGCGACTGCATCATGGCGTTTTGGGGCGCTCCTTTGGCAGATGAACGTCATGCGTATCACGCTATCGTGGCGGGGATGGAAATGCAAAGTAAGTTGGCGGAATTGCAGCCGTATTTCAAAGCGCGTGGCTGGCCAGAAATAAAAGTTGGAGTGGGGATTAACACGGGACGCGTTAGCGTTGGTAATATGGGATCTGAAATTCGAGTTGCCTATACTGTGATGGGCGATGCTGTTAATTTGGCATCGCGTTTGGAAGGGATTACCAAACAATATGGCGTGTTAATTTTGGTAGGCGAAACGACCGCGAGTGCCGTGCCTGAATTTATCTATCGTGAAATAGATCGCGTGCGCGTAAAAGGTAAAGTACAGCCCGTGGCGATTTTTGAGCCACTCGGACGGGTAGGCGAAGTCAGCACAGACGTATTGGAAGAGTTGAAATTATTTAACCAAGCTTTGCGCGCGTATCGTAAGCAAGATTGGGATAGTGTCGAATTACAATTATTAAGTCTGCGCAATATGTCGCCGCACACCAAGTTGTATCAAGTGTATGCGGAACGTGTTGCTTACTTCCGTAAAGAAGCACCACGTGAAAATTGGGATGGCGCATTTGATTTTCAAACTAAATAAGTGGCAAAGTACAGCCCTATTCACTCAAGCGAATTAAGGGCACCTCTAATAATTCCGCGATATTTGCGAGCCGAGGCCCACATCAT
>JAVHQJ010000143.1:0-2981 GCA_036171075.1 Sideroxydans sp.
CAACACCTCACAAATCACCTTCGTTCAGGCTCATGTCTGGATTGGAAAATACTTAAAGACAGGGTTTAGGCAGGATAAAACCTCCACGAAATGTCACTTAACTCGATTTACGTAAGAGGAATTTAGAGGAGGTCAGGTTTTGATTAAGTGTAGTTGAAGAGGCTACCTATTAAGAAGCGACCAGCACCGACAGCAAACCTGATTCATTCCCTTTTGTCTTGGGGCGAATAATAATCTCTACATCCCTGTCCAGCATCGTTATGAAGTGCATCAGGCGCTCAAAAGAAAAACGACTTAACTTGTAATTCTTGAGTTCTGAAATATGCGGCTGAGGCACACCAAACAGAGCCGCCACTTTTGCTTGTGTCAGTTTTCTGTCTTGCAGTATTTCATTTATTCGCATGGCTAACTGCACGCGGAGTTTTCGCTCTCCTGAGTCTTGAAAGCCAAGATCGGTAAAGACATCGCCCGTTCCCACATCAATCGTTTCAACGTTTTTTTTCATAACGCACCTCATAATCAGCTTTAGCCAACTTTAACCGCTCGTGATTACCTTTATCAGAGATGCTCCGACGCTTACAATCAAACGGCAACATTTGACCTGCTCATCGGTGCAAACCCCATCAAGATTTGCCTGTCGCCGGATAGCGTCTTGATCTGGCAGGCGGAGGCAAGCTAGTAAAATCGAACTGAGCCACTTCTTCCGCCAGCCTGAAGGCCGAAACAAGCTGGTCAATGGCAGCGCCGCTCATTTGTTCGCCGATGTACTGCCGCCATTGTTCGAGTATGAGGGTGGCCATATTGTGCAAGGCAGCTATGGCGAGATCTCGCTCGACGCCCATTTCGTTGGCGGAGGCAATCAAACTGCTTGGGGTAGCAATCACACTTCCTGAATGGATTTGCAGGCATAACCGCACGGGGCCTGTTGCCGGGGCGGCCACGATGTCGAAGGCTGGCGATAGCGCCCAAGCGCCGTCGTGGATCAGTGCGTGGTTACGGGAATGGTCGTCCATGTTTGAGACTAGCGCATTAAATGCCAATCTTTGCCAAAGTTCCGGGCCAATCTCGGCACGAGTCCAGCGTCGCGACTCGAAGCGCAACAAAGGATAAGACTTGAGCCCACCATCTTTTCGCGGGTCACCCATGCCCAGCACAGTATGGGCGCTGGCGAAACCCAGCCGGGTGTGCTGCTCCGGTGTACCAGACAAATCGAAGCGCTTGACCAGAATGATCTGCCGGCCATCGGGCAAACGATGCAGCCGAGATTCACATGCTCGGATGCCGCAACGACCCGCCAGTTGCAACATGGCGTGCTCGTTCGCCGCGCCCTTACACTCTGGGTCGCCCTTCTCGGGAAATTTGGCGATCCAAAATGCCCCGTCATCGTAGGCCAGCAACTTGGGTTTGGCTCCTCCCATACTGGTACTTGGCTGAATCGCCTGTGCCAGTGCGGTGTCCACAGGCGGAAAACCCGCCGACACTGCATCGATCTCTTGCAGCGTATAAGCCCGCAGCCGATGCTCGGCATGAAAACTGATATTGCCCGCACCATCTTCCGGCGCATGTTGCAGAATGCCGATCTCATCTAGCATGCCATGCTGGCGGATGAGCTGGTCACGCCCCCATGCATCCGGCCCGGCATCCCGAAAAACGCCATAAATACCGTCGTTGCGCGTCTCTTTGCGCGGCCGCGCAGTCAGCACCGAGGGGTCAAGGAAATAGGTGTTTTTTGGGGTACGCCAAGCCTCGTCGTAGGTAAACGCCCCAACCGCCGTATCCGGATTCCAGGCCAGCTCGCCCGCCAAGGTTTTATGAATGTCACCGGGCAATTGTGCAAAGACGGCAATCCGTGACTCAGCCATTGCGCACCCGCTGGGGAAGTTCGCTGGCAACGAGGCGCTGTTCTTCGTCACTCAAGTCGTGCGCCAAAATCTCGCTCATGATACCCAACGACCAAAGCACAGCCATATAATTTCCGATGGCAACAAAGGGCGAACCTTTTTCGATTTCTGCCAGCGTAGATCGACTGATCCCTGCCATTGCCGCCAAATCATCTTGCCGCAAGCGTTGAATCTTGCGCGCGACCACCATGCGCCGACCGAGCTCTCGCAAGTTATCAACGACGGAGGGAGGAAAGGAGATAAGCTTTTTAGTGACTGGCATGGCGCACACAATAAACAATAGAGCGCGCTTTGTAAAGTATAATCCTGACCAGGTAGATGTCTTTGGCAAAGCGCTATGCCGCTTGCTAAAGGACAAGAGTTCCACTTTGATTAAGAGCTACGTGCGGCTTTTTGTGGAGGAAATAGTGGTGAAGGATGAAGAGGCAATCATCAAGGGAATCTACGCTGCGATGGCGCAAGCGTTACATCAAATGAAAATGGGAACTAATAATCTAGTGCCCACATTCATACACGATTGGTGCGCCGAACACGACGACTCCGGGTACTGGGAGGCGAGGAAGATGCTACCAAGAAATCCCTTGAGTTAGTTGAGCAAATTCACATAAAGGCGCGTCACTTCATTGCTAATGAAGTGCTCTTCAAATGCAACGCCCAAAATTGTCGCGATTTTAAGTATTACCAGCACGGATGGATTGCTAATACCCCGTTCAATCTGTGAGATGTAAGTACGATCAAGCTCGGCACGGAAAGCCAATTCCTCCTGCGACAAACCATGCGATAAGCGCAACGTTTTAACGTTGTCACCCAACACCCTGCAAATTTGTGCCATGCGCTTTTCCATGGCGCAACGATGCGTTTATGGAGATTGACAGTCCACGGAATATAATCTACAAAGTCACCGGCAAAAACTAACGCGGGTTCAAATATGAAGTGCAACGCCTGACTTAAAGAATACCTGACTGGGTGTCTGGTATCCAAGTCTCTTTCTTGGCCTGTTGTTCAATCTCTCCATCGCCATATCAATCTCCTGTTGTGTGATCGTAGTGAAGTCCCGGTTCTTTGGGAAATACTGTCGTA
>JAVHQJ010000144.1:0-2968 GCA_036171075.1 Sideroxydans sp.
GCGTTTTTAACGACACAGACTATCCGAATTACGAAGTCATCGTCGTCGACAACGCCTCGGCGGACGGAACCCCGGCCTATCTTGGGAGCCTGTCGCATCCCCGTCTGCAGGTCATCCTGAACGAGGACAATCGAGGTTTTTCAGCCGCGAACAATCAGGGAATGGCTCTGGCCAAGGGACAGTACCTCTGTCTCCTCAACAACGATACGATTGTTGCCGGGAGTTGGCTGTCCACACTGGTCAGGCACCTCGGGGCAAACCCAGGGTTGGGACTGGTTGGTCCAGTGACCAATGCCATTGGCAACGAAGCCCGTATTCCGGTCGGTTACCGGAATCTTCTGGACATGCCCGCCTGGGCGGAAAAACACTGTCAGCGCCATCATGGGCAGTTGACGGACATCTCCATGCTGGCTTTTTTCTGCGTGGTGCTGCCACGCCAGGTATTCGAGACGGTGGGGCCGCTGGATGAACAATTCGGCATCGGCATGTTCGAAGACGACGACTACAACCGCCGCGTGCGTGGAGCCGGCTTCCAGGTGAAGCTGGCACGCGATGCCTATATCCACCATTGGCAATGCGCTTCATTCAAGATATTGGGCGAGGCGGCCTACTTCGCGACCTATTACGAAAACGAAAAAAAATATCGCGCCAAGTGGGCGATAAGCGCCTTGAACAGCGACGATGCGGAAAAACTCGCAGGGTTGGTGGAGGCGTCACGGTCGGCCCTGGGCACGATCATTTTCGCACCCTCGATCGGTTGGGACATCCACCTGTTCCAGCGTCCGCATCACCTCGCCAAAGTGTTGGCCCAGGACGGCTATGCCGTGGTGTTCGATTGCAGCAACAGCCATGATCAGGTGGCCCTGCTGCAGGAGGTCGAGCCCCGCCTGTTCCTGTTCAAGGGCGAGCCCGAACTGCTCTGGGGGTTGAATAAGCCCGTGCTCTGGACGTTCACCTACAACTATGACTATCGCGATCATTTCCCTGCGGATACGCCCGTGATCTATGACTGGATCGATGATCTCAGCGTGTTCCCGCATGACCAGGCCATGCTCGCGAAGCTGCATGCCCGCGCCATGAAGGAGGCCACATTGATCGCCTGCGTGGCGCGCCGGCTGCATGACATGGCGCGCGAGGAACGCGCGGAGGCCCTATACCTCCCAAACGCCGTTGAAGAGGGGCGCTTCGATCATCCGCCGACCCCAAACCCGGCCTTGAGCGACGAGGACTTCGCCCGCGTCGTCTCGTCTGGGAAACCCATTGCCGGTTATTACGGCGCTCTGGCGCGCTGGTTCGATTATGCATTGCTGGCGCAAGTCGCCGAACGCCGGCCCGATTGGCATTTCGTGCTTATCGGCCCGGACCATGACGGGACGATCGGCCAGTCCGGCATCACCCGTCACAGCAACATCAGTTGGCTCGGCCCGCGCGATTATCAGGCCCTACCCGGCTATCTGCACCTGTTCGACGTGGCGATGATTCCGTTCAAGATCAACGCCATCACACTGGCGACCTCGCCCCTGAAATTGTTTGAATATTTCGCAAGCGGCAAACCGGTCGTGACCACGGCCATGCCTGAATGCATGGCCTTTGCCGAGGTCCGCATTGCTCACGATGCCGATGAATTTTCGGATGCGCTCGACCTGGCCCTGAGCGCCGGAAAATTGCCCGAGTTCCGGGCTCGCCTTACTACCCTGTCACACGACAACACATGGCGCGCCAGGACGCGGGCCGCACTCGCCGGATTGGCCACCAAGGATACCTCCGCCAAGTTGGCGTCTCCCGCCGCGCCGAATAGGTTGTTTGAACCTGAAGTCACGGCCATACTCTCAGTTCCCGATGAGTGGACATTAACCAACGAGCAGAAGGTGATGGCGAAGTTTGCCAACCTTGAACAGGCAGGGAACCGGCACTTTTTCCGTGCCTTGGCCCATCATCTGTCCAACCTAGTCGATGCCACCAGTCTTTCGATGTATTTTCAGTTCGCATTATCGGCAAATGAGCGGGGCCGGGCAGTCGCCCGACAGATGGCCAAGAAAATGAGTCTTCAGGGCAAGCGTCATCTCGATGTCGGTTGTGCTTACGGTGGGTTTCTGGTGGCCTTTTCCGAGCAGGGCGCAGATTCGTGCGGCTTCGATATCGACGCCTGTTTGCTGGAATTGGGCAAACAGAATTTCATGGACGTCGCCCTTGAACCGAAAACATATCTCAAGGATGTAACTCGCTTTGAGGATGTCATCGGATTCAAGCAGCAGTTTGACATTGTGACCTGCAACGACGTCATCGAACATGTCCGTGATCCGGCACTCACTCTCAAGCATATTTCCATGATGCTTGCCGAGGATGGGACGGCTTATTTCGAGATACCCAACCGGGATGCTGCCCCCTTTGTCCTGTGCGATGGCCACTACCAGCTATTTGGCATCACCCAGCTCGACCACGATGAGGCGGCGGCGTACTTTGCCGCTCACTCCCCAACAACTCTCTACACAGTGGGGCATTATCTTCGATTGTCCGAGTACCGCCGCCTTCTCGATGCGGCTGGTCTGGATATGGAAGTGCTGGGCGAGACGCTCGACGGCGTTGGCCTGCCAGGGACGCTCGATCAGCTTCATCAGGTTGAACAGGCTTTGTCCGGCAACCTGTCTGGTGTTCCCGATTCGGTGCGCGCGCGTGTTGCTGAGGTCGTAGGCGATTATACTCACCGCGCCGCAGCCGCTCCGCGCAGAACCAAGGAAGAACAAACCGATTTTCTTCTAACCTATGGAGCCAGCTTCTGGAAAATATTGGCCCGGAAAAAAACAGGTCAGAGCCAGATCGACCAGGCAGACAATCCTATCCCAGCCCCCTTTGGCGGCTGGAAGCACCTTGCCGGTCAGTGCAACATCTGTGGTCGGCAGACCCGTTTTTTTTATCAGAACACGGCGCTTTACCGTGAGTCACTGACCTGCGAGCACTGCCGGAGCAC
>JAVHQJ010000145.1:0-2953 GCA_036171075.1 Sideroxydans sp.
CGGTGCGCGGGCCACCGCTGTGGGAGGCGGCAAGAGCTTCGGAGCAGGCGGGCAACGACCCACAATGGGATATGTCGGCGCAGCCTATGCCGGAGTTCGAGTTCGATCAGCGCATTACCCGGTGACGGGAAATTTTCCCTCGCCATGAGGAGGCTTGTGCGCCGTGTTTAGCGTGTGCAGGTTTTTGGCGCTGGCGCGAACAATTCTTGCCATGGGAACGGGCGAGGTGAGGAATCTGTCATGGTTTTTGGGGGAAATCGGATTGACGGGGGAGCGCATACCGAAGTTTTGCTTGACTTGTGTGGTTGAATTTCCTAACCTTAGAACGACCCGAGGTCTTATTCCTGTGCGATCTCTTAGGATTTATGCCGGGGTACGATTCAGTCCGACGGGTCACGTTAGATTTCAGGATCAAGTCTCTAAAAATTTGATCGACCTCGTTCCGCCGCCTCCCGCACAGTATCTTTCATTTACCGGGGCGATGCAGCGCCTTCATGATCTTTAGAATAGTTTTGTATTGTACAAACGGTATCCTTCAGAACTAAATACTGGCTGTAGTTGTTTCTCCCATTCCGCTTGGCAGTTAGGCGTCATCAGTAACCAGGTTATATTGGCGCTAGCTACAAGAGATTTTGCCATCACAAGATCTTGCGCTTGAAGGATGGATTTTAGCTTGGCAAATCTTTCAATTTGTCGATCATTAAGTGGTGAACTGTTAACTACAATTCGTACAATATAAATCGGCCTTTCTGTTATTGAGCCAAGTTCATTATAGTTATCGTTTTCACAAAGCTGAGCAACTTCCCCTGGCAGTGAATTATTTTTAATGTACACTGCTGACGCGAATAGCCCTTTGCTGATTGGTGTGTTAATTGAGTAATGTCCAGAATTTTTTTGCACTGTAATTGATGAAATAAAGGTGAAGATAATGAAGAGGCTCGCTAAACCTATTATTGAGAATCTATTGTGCAAAACAGAGAAGTTTTTTATTCGTAAAAGATTCCAAAGCAATACTGAAAAACAAAAAGAAACAACAAAAAATGGCCATACAAACGTTTTATGATTAACCTCATAGAAATCTCCATACCCTATATTGTTGGCAATAAATAAAGCAATAAATGCATGCCCAAGATAAGCGGTTAAAAGAAGTTTTATGATAATTTTACTTGGTTTATGATTTCTTAAAACCCAAGCAACAAGTAGCGAGCTAGGAAACACTAAACCATAAGTTCTTAAAAATAAAACAACTACAGCCAAAGGTGCGGCATAAATGCGATAAAAAGAATTTACTCTCGGCGCTACAAGAGAATGAGTAAGTTTCGATATATTCTGGTTAATGCCTTCCGATGAGATAAAGAAAGTAGGGGAGTTTGGTATTTTATTCATGTAATGTAAAGCCATCAAAAAAAACAAACCGATTGTTAATAGCGCGCCTAGCCGAAACAGCTTTGACTTCCACTCAACGCTCCAACAAATGAAAACCACAAAGAAAATACCATAGGCCAAGACAATCTGGACTTTAAAAACACCGGCGGCCGCAAAGACAACTAGCGCTGTGGAAATGAGCAAACTGGATCGGAGTTGAAAAGCCCTTAGCGCATAGGCAAGCGCCAATCCCATGATTGCAACACCATAAGTCCCGCCGATGCCAACTTGTTGAAAAAAAAAGTAACTGTACCAACTATTAAAACCAGTTGGTGGCATCCAAAAGGAAGGATCAGGTACAAAAAACAATATAAACACGGCCAGCAGCATCCCAAGTCTGTCCGTCACAAGATTGCTGAGCACAACCATTGAGGCTCCGGTCAATACCATACCAAATACAGGGTAAAAACTGGTGGCAATCTGTAAAGACGGGATATTGCCTAGTGATGAGATAATCGAAGGAATGATATAGCTGGCATAATGATAAATGAACATTGGCTCACCAGACATGTAAAGATGCAAGGTGGCAGAGTCCCCAGAAAACTGGGCAAATAAACCAATCAGCCTTGCGTGGTAAAAAATGTCGTTCCAAGGGGCGAGAATCAAATCACCTGCAGATGTATTCTTTAGCCCTTCAATATTATTTGCTGACCAAATAATTGAACCTGTCACAATGACCGCAATAGATGCTAAACTCGAATATTCCGATAACTGTTTAAATTTTGGCCATAAATCGTATTTGTTTGGTTCGGTATACATCTGCCTGATCTGTATAAGGCAGAACAATACTATTAAAGCTAATGATGTTTGGATAAGAGGAGACCCTGCCAAAATCCCAAGAAATCCCGCCAAAGAATAAATAAGAGTACCCTGCAAAAGATTTTCACAAACCAAAGGAAACGCTGAGCGGGAAAGTCGAATAGATGGGAATATTGAAAGAAACACGCCCCCCATAAAGATCAACATTAGAATTACCGTTGCTGATAAAGCCACTAAAATAAGCCAGGAAGAGTTAAAGTTTTCAAGCATCACTTTGTCCATTGCAAAGGTAATATATTGACTGATCTTGCCCGGATTTCACGGACAGACAGCTAAGAGACTTTTTAATACTCACAAGGTATGACCTGCATTTCTTCTATTTTGCATTTACAAATTTGGATTTGCTATGTATTAGATGGGCTAGAAGTATAGCATGGCAATAATTAGACAGCCCAAGATAACCAAAAATGTGACATCCGATTGGACAAAGCGGCTGCGGTTACCACATTGAAGAAACGCCAAAAGGCTTAACCAGAGGACATAAAGGCAAAAAGCCTTTCTACTATCCACTATTTCCACAGGTTTAATCTTTTTAATGGAAGCATAGTTTTCCTCAACTATAAGGTACTGAGAATGATTATAGGCAATTGCATTAAGTAGGAAGGCCAACCCATCCATAAGCCATAGGGATAGGGGATGAAAGATATACGCATTGTCAATTGACAACAGAACGAGCGTTCTCTACAGTGCGACTCCTGCCTTTGGCAAT
>JAVHQJ010000146.1:0-2921 GCA_036171075.1 Sideroxydans sp.
CGTACAGTTCTTAGGGGGGGATGGTGCAGTAATGCACTGTCTCTACCCGACAGCTTTTCCGTTATGGGCGGCTCACGCATCACGGCCAATTCGTCAACATCAAGTCAGGGCGCGTAACGCCCCTGGCCATCGATCCAGAAGCGTGGAAGCGCTTCGGCTACGATGCGAATGCAAAACCAAAGCGGCGCAGCAAGGCCGCGAAGAAGTAGGTAGTTAGCAACGAGTCCCATCCGCGACGTTTGCGGATAGGGACACGATGAATCCCCTTGTTGGAAATAGCCATCAGGGGGCTTCACTAAGTCATTGCAGGCTTAGTGAAGCCCCTTTTTGGCTTCTATTACACCAACAACACAAAGGAGATTCATCATGCCGTTATCTGCTGAAATGTATGTATTTTTTGACAAGGTGGCCAGGAAGAACTTCAGCTTGGCTTGTGATGTGTACCATGCTCTTGCAACCGGGAAGGAAATCACGCCCAGCCTGCGAGCCAAGGTACAAGAGGCATTGCGTCTTTCACGTTAATGTGGGGCGCAACGAAAAAAGAAGAGCCAGCGCATTCGTGCGCTGGTTTTTTTCTAATGTTTTTCGATCAGCTCTGCTCGATTATTCGAGCAACATCTCCACGGCAATCCGAACAAATGCCGACCAGCAACAAATCTCCGGCTTTGACTACGCCGGAAAAATTGGTGATCGTGACCGCGTGACCACATTTACCGCACCAGACATTGGAGAGCAGCATTTTTCGGGTGTCGGGTGGAATAGCTGCCCACAGCTTGGCTGCGGGTTCAGTAAATTTTGGGATAGATTCAGTGGTCATGGCAAATTATATAAAATATCGCTCAGTGTGGCTGTCAATTTTGGGGCATGGCGAACCAAGAAATCGTTATTCGCAAATTGCCACTGTTGTGTGAACAGCAGGATTCGCTGAATCAGGTATATATCTGACGGACAATGCCACTATCCTTTAATGCTAAACTTCAAACCACTGCATGGTGCAGTAGCCAACTACGGAGAATAAATCACATGAACCGCAAAGAATTGATCGACGCACTGGCAACAAAAACAGGCGGCACCAAGGCTGACGCTGACCGTAGCATCGCAGCTCTGATCGACATCATCACTGCCACACTAAAGAAGGGCGACAACGTTGCGTTGGTTGGCTTCGGCACTTTTGAAGTGCGCAAGCGTGCGGCGCGTATCGGTCGCAATCCAGCAACAGGCGCGGAACTGAAGATTAAAGCATCCAAGGCTCCGGCATTCAAGGCTGGTGCCACTCTCAAGGCTGCTGTGAACGGCGGCAAGAAATAAATACCCCACAAGCAACTGCTGGGGCATCTTGGTGATTGCGTTTCTGAATGTCGGCTTCGGGGCTGTGTGGCAATGAAACTATGAAGGAAATCCTACAGTACCTGAAAAAACATGGGGAGCTGCTGGACACGGACATCGCTGAAGCTACAGGCATCTCACTTGCCACCGTGCGTTTGCAGTTAGCAGAGCTTGCTGCCAAATGTGAAGTTGTGGCGTGCCATTCAATCAGGTTTGTGAAGGGCAAGAAAATCGAGGGAACAATTTACAGGATAGCTGGATATACACCTCCAGCATCGCCGGGCAGGAAATCGAAAGCACAGTTGAAATTATCGTAGATGAACCCCAATCCAACTTCATCCATCAATGCAAAATCGTCGGCGGCTCATCATTTTCCTTCTTGGGCAGCAGGTGCATAAATCGGCCTCCAGCTTCCGTGAAATAGCGGAACTCGACTACCCCAATTGTCCGTTTCTTCTTGGAAATTCCCTTGGGTTTGATCTGCGGCTGCGCGACCCATACCCCGCGCCTCGTTTCCAGCGCAAGCGAGCACACATCTATTGCGTAGGGCGAAGCGCCTATGCTTCCGTACTTGTCGAGGATCGCATCCATCTGCGGTATTTTGTTTGGACGAAGCGACCATGCTTCCATAATCGCGAACACGAAATCAGCATCCAATGCTAGCGCCGCTGACTGGATCGTCCGCGCAGACTGGTCTTTGTCCTCGCCGCTTCCAGGCTGAATCATCACCGGGATGACTTCCTTGGTGGTCAGGTTGCCAACGAAGGCGAACGCTTGAAGTTTTTCGCCGATCTCCAGAAAGCCCCGTGCCTTGTCGATCATCGGACCGATGATGTCCATGTAAGCTTGCGGTGGAGTGCTAATGGGTGCCTCAGTCATTTTTTCCTCAATATTTGCCATCGGTCGTGCAAACCTGGGAACGTGCGGTGATGTTCGTTGAGCGCCAGCGTCTCGGTGCTGAGGCGTTCAAAATCGGCGCTGAGCACGTCGAAAAACTCATCGGTCGCCGTGCTGCCGCCTTTTTCTTCGCCTTCGAGAATCATAACCTGACCGGAGCGCATCGCGTGAGCGACCTGTTCGCCGAACGGCGTGCCGAGGTTCGGCCAGACCAGCAGCACCACGTCGAAACTGCCTGGGAGCAGCGCAACTGCATCGCCGTGGTGATCGAGACGAAACACGGATCGCATGGGATACCCATCAAGTGTCATTCCTGATAAGTACTATTATCAGGAATGACACTTTTCACGTCTAAGTTGGCAGTTCGCGTTTGTGCTTGGTGCGAAACCACATAAAAACACACAGAAACACGCTGTTAGCCAATTCGATATTGCGATAGCATGGCGCACACACCACCACCGTCAGCAGCAAATAACGCATAAGCAAAATGCGATAGCCAATTTTATTTTGGACATGTGTCGATGATGGTGTTGGATAAACCCAGCGTCCAAAAAGCGCAATATATTGCGCAAAAATGAATAATAGTGTATATAATGCGCATGAAAACGCGCAAACAAGCTATTGAACACCCGATTACCAACTCGGAGCGACTTGCCGCCGAGCTTCGCAAGATTCGTCGCGGACGCAAGGTAAGTCAG
>JAVHQJ010000147.1:0-2904 GCA_036171075.1 Sideroxydans sp.
CACACTCCGTTTCCGCTTTCTATAAGAGTCACAGAGTTTTTTGCCATGCCGCCAAGCGACGCAGTCTCATCAACTGAAACCCGCCTCCTATACCGATGAAATCAAGCGCCATCAAGCTACATACCCTCTTGTTGTTGGTGGTCGTTATCGTTGGCGCGTGGCTGCGTTTCGATCAATTTGCCTACCAAGTGGTGACGGATGATGAATGGCATGCCCTGAATCAGTTGATCGCCCATAGCCCACGACAGTTTCTGCTCTCTTACGGATTTTCCGATTTCAGTATTCCATTGGCGTTGCTGTACTGGAGCGAGGCAAACTGGCTCGGGTTGAGCGAATTAGGGATGCGCTGGCCAATGATGTCGGCCGGTCTGCTGATGTTGATCCTGTTCCCGCTATGGGTGTCGCGCCATCTCGGCTGGCGCGTTGCCCTGGTCTTCGGGCTGCTGCTTGCCATTTCGCCCTTGCTGATCAACTACAGCCGAAATGCGCGGCCTTACGCCTTGACCCTGCTGCTTGGCTACCTGGCCCACTATGCATTCCTTCGCTATGCGTCTAGACGGCAGGGCCAAACCGGCTTTGCCCTGCTGTATGGCCTGAGCGCGGCATTGTCCTCCTGGTTGCATTTGATCAGTCTGCCATTCGTGGTAGCGCCTGTCCTCCTGGAGGGCATTTCCGCCCTGACGAAACTGCGACAGGGCGATTGGACGCCGCTACGCCGCCTTCTGCTGATCGGTGTGCCCACGGCCATGTTGATCGCCCTATTGATTCTCCCTCCTCTTTTGAGCGACCCCGGCGCCATGCTGGACAAGTCCGGCAGCGACCATCCCAATCTAAACACACTCTTCGGCATCTGGCACACATGGCTAGGCACGCCATCATCCATTGCCGTCCTGTTCTGTCTCGGCCTGGCTTCAATCGGGCTCAAACGCATTTGGAACGAAGCCCCACTTGCGAAAAGCGTGACGCTGGGAATTCTGCTCATCTTGGCACTATTGCTTATTTCAGGCCCCGCCTGGATTCATAATCCACTGACCTTGGGCCGCTACCTGCTTCCCGTCATCATTGTGCTCCTGCTGGCCATCGCTGCTGGCGCCGACAATCTCGCCGCGTGGGTGGAGCAAAAGCTGGGGAAAACAGTTGCCATGCTGGTCCTATTGCTTCCGGCCATCGTGTTGATGGCCGGTTCGCCGCTTAAGGACTCTCTGCGCAGACCAAACAGCAACACGCTGCACTCTTACTTCCAGTTCGACTACAGGAAAAACCAGTCGGGAAGCGTCAAGGAAAAAATGGAGGCCCGGATTCCCCTCTCGCCCTGGTGGGCAACGCTTAGCCAGCGGCCCCGGGAAAGCCTGCTGATCGCCGCCGCACCGTTTTACAATTTCAGCCCCAAATGGGATGCGCCGCGCTGGGAAAAACTTGGACGACAGCGGGTGATCCCTGGTTATTTAACCGGATTGTGCGTGGACCGGCGTGAAGGTGAACTGCCGGATGACAGCCGATTCGCCATGCGCAACACGGTCCATCTGGGCGATGCGGAAGAGCTTCGTCGAAAACAGGTCGGCTTGATTGCCTATCAGAAACCCTATCAATACCTGCACGACAATAAAACCGTGCAGATGGGGACTGACATGGTGCATTGTCTGGATGTTTTACGCACCAGATACGGCAAACCCGACTATGAAGACGATAAAATCGCCGTGTTTTCACTGCCACCCAAACCCGTAGCGGCGCATGATTAATAACAAATCCATCTTGGTAGTAATGCCAGCCTATCGGGCCGCCAAAACCCTGGCTGTGACATGGGCCGCCATCCCGCATGAAGTCGTGGACGAGGTCTTGTTGGTAGACGATGCCAGCGACGACGAAACAGTAGCCACCGCTCGCGGCCTGGGCATACCGGTCGTGCTGCATGAGTCCAATCGCGGCTATGGCGGCAATCAAAAGACGTGTTACACCCTAGCATTGGAACGGAATGCGGATATCGTCGTCATGCTGCACCCGGATTATCAGTATGAGCCGCGTCTGGTTACCGCCATGGCGGGAATGATCGCTTCCGGCGTCTACGACATGGTCATCGGCTCTCGCATACTGGGCGGAGGCGCGTTGCGCGGCGGCATGCCCATGTGGAAATACCTGGCCAACCGCTTGTTGACGGCCATGCAGAACCTGCTGCTGGGCGCAAAGCTATCGGAATACCACACTGGATTTCGCGCCTATTCAAAGGAAATGCTCATGTCCATTCCTTGGCAGAAGAATTCGGATGATTTCATCTTCGATAATCAGTTGCTGGCACAGGCCATTCTCAACCATTGCCGGCTAGGCGAAATCTCGGTCCCGACCAAATATTTCCCCGAGGCCAGTTCGATCAATTTCCCGCGATCCATGCGCTATGGCTTCGGCGTAATCGGAGTTTCCTTACTGGGTTTGCTGGCACGAGCCGGCCTATACCGCCACGCACTGTTCCGTGATGACCACTGACAGTGGGCTCAGGCGTTATCACCGGTTAATTTACTCGATCAGCCGATCCGAATGGCTGCGCGAATTTACGTTACATGTACTGACCGGATTCCTGACCGTCATCGCCCACTACTCCCTGATGTGGCTACTGATCTTGGGTGGCATGGCAGCGGTGCCGGCAAGCGGTATCGGTTTTCTGGCCGGCGCCGGGACGCGTTTCTTTCTGTCCTACACCAGCGTCTTTTCCCCCGCCGACAGCGTACCTGTCACCCTGACCCGATTCCTGGCCGCTCTGGGACTGCAATGGCTGGCCAATATTCTGCTTTTGGACGCCATGCTCAAACTGAGCTTACCTATTTGGCTGTCACAGATCAGCGTCACCATCATTCTGACCTTCGTCAACTATCTGGTTTACCGGCTTTGGGTGTTCCGGAAATGACTCGCCCC
>JAVHQJ010000148.1:0-13701 GCA_036171075.1 Sideroxydans sp.
AGAGGATTGAAAATCCTTGTGTCGGTGGTTCGATTCCGCCCCGGGCCACCAAATTGCGCGTGTGTTACCACGCAAAATGGCAAGAGAAATTTTTTATCTTGTGCCAGTCAATTCCGCAAGCATTAGTTTGCGAAAAGTATCATTCAAACCCAACGTATCCCGTTGGGTTTTTTCATTTCCGCGAAAAATATAGGTGGGCTGTGGCATGATTCGCCCTCGGTTGGAATTCTTTCCAACATCATAAAATTGCGTAGGGGGAGTGTTTCGGAAATGGTCTCTTCATCCTTCATTTTCAACTGGTTGCGCCGTATGAATAGCACTGCCCTGTCAATTTTGTTGGCGGTGCTTTCTATTTTCACGGTTCTCTTTCTTTACTATTCCCAGAATGCTTTCCTTGAGGCTTTTGAAGCAAAAACTTATGACCTGCGCTTCCGCGATGTGCGCGGGGCAATTCCGCTTGAGCCTAGTATTGGCATTATCGCTATTGACGATAAAAGTATCGCCGAGTTGGGACGCTATCCGTGGACACGCACTGAATACGCGCGCTTGTTGGATAAATTAAAAGCGGCACAAGCGAAAGCGGTGATGTTCGATGCATTCTTCCCCGAGCGCGAAGGCTTGGTGAGCGATCAAGCGTTTGCATCAGCTACCAAACGGGCGGGGAATGTGGTGTTGGCGGTGCTTTATGATTTTGATAAAAATACGCAGTTAAAGGGGGTGACACGTTCGCTACCCGAGATTGAGCGCGCAGCGGCGGGGGTGGGGCATATCAATTTATTTCCCGATGATGATGGGGTGAATCGACGTGTGCCGCTCTTAATCGAGACGGCGGATGGCAAGTTCACCCCTTCCTTGGGCATGAGTGCGGCGATGCAAGCGTTAGACGTCAAAGAATTTAGTGCGGATGCGATGGAGGTGATGGTGGGCGAGCGCCATATCCCTGTGGGCGAGCGCTATTCGATGTGGGTCAATTTTACGGGGCCGCCCGCCAGCTATCCGCGTTACTCCTTTACGGATGTGGTGAATGGGCGCATTGCGGCAGAAGAACTTAAAGGCAAAATTTTGTTTGTCGGGGCGACGGCAATGGGGGTGTATGACATGCGCGTGACGCCGTTTCACGGCAATACGCCAGGAGTCGAAATTCACGCCACGATTGCCGACAACATCATTAGCAATCGGTTTATTCAGCAAGGTGGAATGGAAGCTTTGTTGGATATGTTCTTCATTATTTTGTTGGGCGCAGCGGCTTATGCGCTTACCACTCGACTCAAGCTCTACGGCGCAATTCCAGCAACAGGATTGCTTTTGTTCGCTTATATTGCATTTGCGTACAGCATGTTTGCCGAGGGGCATTGGCTTAACATCATTTACCCCACGCTTTCCGCAATTTTGGCTTTACTCATAGGCGGCAGTTTTCGCTATCTTGTGCTGGAGCGTAGTGCGCGTGAAATGCGCTCGATGTTTTCTAGTTATCTGTCACCCAAGCTGGTGGCACGATTGGAGAAAAATCCAGATGCCGCAAAAATTGGTGGCGACGACAAGCAAGTGACAGTGCTATTCACTGACATCAAGGGCTTCACCAGTTTCAGCGAGGCACATTCCGCGCAAGTGGTGGTATCGCGTTTGAACGAATATCTGGGCGAGATGGTGCAGGTCATTGAGCAGCACGATGGCACGATAGATAAGTTTATTGGTGACGCCATCATGGCCTATTGGGGGGCGCCATTGAGTCAAGCCGATCACGCCACTTTAGCCATGCAGTGTGTACGTGCGATGGCCAGTAAAATGGACGAGTTAGAGCAGCGCTGGCGGCAGGCGGGATTAGAGCCTTTTGCCATTCGCTGCGGATTAAATTCAGGCGTTGTGGTGGCGGGCAATGTGGGGTTGGCAGGCAAAAAAATGGAATACACCGTAATCGGAGATACGGTCAACTTGGCCTCCCGCTTGGAAGGCACAGCCAAGTTTTATGGCATTACTTATTTGGCAGGAGAAGCAACTTACGAACAGTCAGCCGCCTTATGCGACTATCGTGAGATTGATAAAATCCGCGTGGTGGGCAAGCAGCACCCCGTCACAATTTTTGAGCCGCAAGTCGGCGGCGGCCGTTTGTCGACAAGTGAGTTGGCCTGTTTCCAGGCAGCGCTGACGCTGTATAAAGCACGCGATTGGTTGGCGGCACAATCGGCTTTTAGCGCGCTGTCAGCTGATTTACCGCACGATGTGCCGTGTAAAATTTATATCGAGCGTTGCCAGTATTTTGTGCAGAATCCCCCCGCTGAAAATTGGGATGGTGTGTTTAATCGAGCAGAAAAATAGTTGTACACGAGACTCGGTGTTAGCCGAGCGAAATAAATTAAATAATTGAATAGACAGGTGAGTGTATGCGTAACGTTTGGATGGCTTCGTTAGGAGCGGTTTTTTTATTTTCGGTTAATTCGGTTAGCGGTTTTGCTGAAACTGGAAACGGCTTTTTGAAGGCCGATTTTAAGAAAGAAATTGCCACGCCCAAGTTGGAAAAATTGTTGGGGGTAAGCGGCACGCTGTTATTGGTGTCTAAACAAGAGGGCGCATTGCAGGCGGTGGGGGGGGATGGCAAGGTGATGCTAACGTACCCCGCCAAAGCAGGAGAGGAGGCACTGCTTGAGCAACCCGAAGCCATTGCCATTGAAGGTGACACGTTGTACGTGGTGGATAGTGGCTCACAACAAGTGGTGATGTACTCATTTTCTACGGCTAAATATCTGGATAAGTTCGGAGCAAAGAACGGTGGCCTATTTGGCGGTGACGACAATATGCTGAAGTCACCGCAAGGTGTGGCGGTGAGTGAGGGCGTGGTCTACGTTGCGGATACCGATAACGCACGTATTCAAATGTTTGGCGTGAACGGTGTGTTTATGCACACGTTTGAAGTGTCCTCTCCTAAAGCGGCAGCTGAATCTAAAGACATTCCCTACTTATTGAAAGAACCTACCAGCATTGCCTTGGATGGTGTGGGGCGTTTGTATGTGCTGGATGCAGGCGATAACCAAGTCAAAATTTATGACCCTAGTGGACGTTATTTGAAATCGTTGCCCAGTGTTGGCAAGCCGATTGCCTTGAGCGTGGCGGAAGATGGTATCTATGTGGCAGATGAAGTATCTCAAGTGATTTCAAAATTCGATTTTGAAGGCAAGCTGATCTATATTTTTGGCTCTGAAGGGGAGGCGCGCGCGCAATTCAAAAAATTGTCTGGGTTGGCTGTGGAAAAAGGCCAGCAGGTGTATGTAGGGGATGCGGGAAAATCATGGGTAAATCAGTTCTTAACGGTCGCGGGCAACAAACCTGAACCATTGGCGAAAGTACCGGGACGTGCGTCTGTTAAATGGATGGGCAACTTTGCCATTGAAGCGCAAGTATTGGCCAGCGACGCAAAAGGGGTGGTATTAGCGATTAGCAAGGACGGCAAGAGCTTGTTGAAGTTGCGGGAAAGTAAAGTAATTGCTGAAATCAAACCAGAAGATATGGATCTGGTGGCTGTTACGGTGGATAAAAATGGTGCGATTTGGGTATTAGATAAAAATAAAAATCGCTGCGTCCGATTAGATGAAGCCGGGAAAGTGCTGTCTAGTTTTGGTAGCGTGGGCCGCGGCGCGGGGCAGTTCGATGATCCAGTCGCGCTGGCGGTGAACTCGGCGGGACTCATTTTTGTGGCTGACAGCGGCAATCACAATGTGCAAATGTTTCGAGCTGATGGTGTCTATCTGAATAATTTAGGCGGCACTCACTCGACTATTGGCAGCCCGAAGGCTCTTGCGTTTGATCCCTTGGGCAATCTATTTGTGCTTGATGCTGAACGACGTAGTGTGTTGGTGTATTCCGCGACGGGTGATTTCGTACAAGAGTTGGGTAAGCAAAAAGACGTCAGCCTATTTAATAAGCCTGTGGGGTTGGTGGTGACCGCTGACGAGATGCTGGTGTTAGATGGAAGCCAAGTTAAAGCCTTTACCCATAAAGGCGAGCTGTTGCGTGTATTTGGCACTAGCTCGACAGGCGTGGGTGATATGCCTGACCCCGTGGGTATGATCACCGCAGGCGGCAGTTCACTATGGGTCTCGGATCGGAAAAGTAAAAGCATTCGCAGGTTTGCCGTGCTGTACAAACCTGAAAAGGTAAAGATGCTGACCGCGCAAAATAAAGTCCATGCTATTGAGCTGAATTGGGCGAAGCCGGCGGTGGCATATGTAAAAGAGTTTCGCGTCTACCGCTCTAAAACAGAACAAGGTGGTTATGTGCAATTGGCAACAACGACTGCGAATACCTACGTAGATGCGGGCCTTGATGCAGATGCGCGTTACTACTATCGCGTTGCGGCGGTATCGGATTTTGCATATGAAGGCGCTATCAGTGACGGAGCGACTGCCGTTGCGGATAAATTCATGCCTAAACCATTGGCTGAAATCAAGACAGAAACGACTCCGTGGCAAATTAAATTAAGCTGGGAAGCCGCCGACCCTGAATACTTTGCGGCCTATCGCATTTATCAAAAAGAAGGTGATGCATTCGCGAAGCTGGGTGAGGTCATGCAAACGGAATACAGCCGCGATGGCTTGCTGCCTGAAACCAAGTACAACTATTTTGTGAGTGTGTTGAGTACGGATGGCACAGAGTCTGAAAAAAGAATGGTTGAAGCAACGACGCTGGTTTTCAATCGCCCCCCCTTGGAAATTGAAGTCCTCAAGTTGAACAATATTTTTTCTAACTCTTACAAGCTGTACGAGAAAAGTGGACTGGGCAGCATCAAGATTACTAACAATACCGAAAAACCGATAGAGAAAATCCGCGTCAGTTTTGTGCTTAAAAACTTTATGGATTTCGCCACGGAAAATAAAATCGCAAAACTATTGCCAGGTCAAAGCGAAGAGTTATTACTTAAAGCGGTCTTTAACAACAGCATCCTGACGATGACAGAAGACAGTGCGGTGCAGGCAGAAATAGAAGCTAGCTATTTCGAGGCGGGTAATCGTGTCGCCTATAACCGAATCGCCACAGTGAACGTGTACGACAAACATCGCTTAACATGGGATGAGCGTGAGCGCTTTGCAACTTTTGTGACGCCTAAAGATCCGCCCGTGCTCAACCTGGTGCGCGCTGTGGTGGGCGAATACAAAGAGACTAAAGATGAGGCGCGTTTAGCGGCAGCTTTGTTCGATGCGTTAGGGGTGTACGGTGTGACTTACATTCAAGACCCTAGCAATCCGTATCAAGTGAGTTCTGAAAAAACTAACACGGTGGATTACATCCAATTTCCACGCGAAACGTTGGAGCGCAAATCAGGGGATTGTGATGACCTCGTGGCGTTTTATTCTGCGGGGCTAGAAAGCATGGGTATCAACACGCGCGTGTTGGAAGTGCCCGGTCACATGCTGATGATGTTCTCTACGGGTATTGCAGCGGAAGCGGATGGTTATAACATGGATAACTTGTACGTTATTTATGAAGACATGTTGTGGATTCCGGTGGAGACCACGTTGATTGGTAATTCATTTATTAACGCATGGGAAAGGGGTAGTGCAACTTATTACAAATTCAAAGACAAGGGGCTGACTATCCTCGACGTGCATGCTGGATGGGAAAAATATAAGCCAGCGAGCTTGCCCGATTCGGAGTGGAAACCCAGCGGATTAACGCGCGCCGCCATCGACAAAAAATTCCCAGGCGACAATATGTCCGTGTTGAAAATTAGTTCGCAGGCGAGAACGCGGCGTTATTTGGAAGCGATTAAGCAGCACCCATCGGATATAGATGCGAACCTACAACTCGGTATCATTATGGCCAAGCTGGGTGACCATGGTGAAGCAATGAAATACTTCGATAAAGTGATTAGTTTGGACAGCAAGCACGCGGGCGCAATGAACAACCGAGGCAATTTATTTATGATTGACGATAAATATGTGGAGGCACAAAAGGCCTATTTGGCTGCCTCGCAAGCTAGCCCTAAAGATGCGCAAGTTTGGGTCAATCTAGCGCGCGCCTATACACGAACAGGCGATACCAAGAAAGCCAAAGCGGCCTTTGTGAAAGCGAAGACCCTTGATCCTAAAGTGAACGAGCAATACCGCGCGTTGGGGTTGGAACTATTAAATGCAATGTAACTCCGATAGCGGGCTTCAAATTGAGCAAGCAATTTAACCAAGGAGAAACACAATGAAAAAATTAGTTGCAGCATTTGTTTTGTTGGGTGTGGTGATGGCAACGCCGAGTTACGCGGCGGGTGTTAGCAGCGAACCTTCCCTGTGGGAACGCTTGCGTAAAAAAATTGAATTGATTACGCCCAGAAAAAAATTAGTCACGACCAATGCGGCAGGGGGTGTGCGTGGTTCATTGGCTGATGCAGATGATGTGTATTGGAAAGGTGAGCAAAAGGTTCAATCTGTGGACGTCGAAGAGCTAGACGCATTCAAGACAGCGATGAACTTGGCGGGTGCGGGTAAGAATGCTGATGCGCAAGCTGCGTTTAGCCAGTTTGTGAAGCAACATCCTGAAAGTAGTTTGCGTGCGGATGCGGATGCTGCGTTAGCCCTGTTGCAAACAAGTAAGTAAGTATTTCAATTGACTGGGGCAGCTGGTAGAAAGCCGCCCCAGCCTCTATAATCCCGCCCCCGATTCACCCGGACACGCGGATTACTCATGCAGTTATTTACCTTTGGCTTAAACCATCAGACCGCGCCACTCACCGTGCGCGAACAGCTCGCCTTTAATGTCGAGTCGATGGACGTTGCCTTGCGTGATTTAGTTGAAAATGGTGCGGCTAAAGAAGCCACCATTTTATCTACTTGCAACCGAACCGAAATTTATTGCAGCACCAATGACCCCGTGCAGGCGGTGAGCTGGCTGGCAGATTATCACCACCTTCCTGCGCATGACGTTGAACCTTACATCTACCGCTTACCGCAAGAACAAGCGGTGAAGCACGCTTTCCGAGTGGCGAGCGGCTTGGATTCGATGGTGTTGGGCGAGCCGCAAATTTTGGGGCAAATGAAACAAGCGGTGCGCCAAGCCGAGCAAGCAGGCACGTTAGGTTTTTTATTGCATAAATTATTTCAACGCACTTTTTCAGTTGCGAAAGATGTGCGCACGCAAACGGAGATTGGCTCGAATCTAGTGTCGATGGCGGCGGCTGCGGTTAAGTTGGCTGAGCGCATCTATCCGTCTATTTCGGAGCAGCGGGTATTGTTCATTGGCGCGGGCGAGATGATCGAACTGAATGCGGTTCACTTCGCCGCACGTAATCCGCAACACATTACGGTCGCTAACCGCACCCTAGAGCGCGCTGAAACTTTGGCGCGCCGCATCAATGGACATGCTGTTACGCTTAATGAGCTGCCCGAGCAATTGCCTTTGCACGACATCATCGTCACCTGTACGGCGAGTACCTTGCCAATCTTGGGTAAAGGCATGGTGGAGCGTGCGCTTAAAGCGCGTAAGCACCGTCCATTGTTTATCGTGGACTTGGCTGTGCCACGTGACGTGGAAAAAGAAGTCGCGGAATTATCAGATGTGTTTTTGTACACCGTGGATGACTTATCTGAAGTGGTGCGCGATGGTTTGGATGCACGTCAAGGTGCGGTAAAAGAAGCGGAAGTGATTATTGATTCTGGTGTGAGTGAGTTCGTGCATTGGATGGAATCACGTGGCGTTGTGCCCACCATTCGCGCCTTGCGTGACCATGCCGAGCGTCAGCGTCGTGGTGAAATGGAAAAAGCGCTACGTGCTTTAGCCAAAGGCGATAACGCTGAAAAAGTATTGGAAAGTATGAGCAATGCATTGACCAATAAGTTTTTACACGGCCCTACCCAAGCCCTCAATCAAGCAAATGCCGACGAACGTGATGCCATGCTCGAAACCGTGCAACGTTTGTATCGCTTGCACGATACCGAATGAAACCCAGCATCGCCTTAAAACTGGCGCAGCTTGCTGATCGCCTCGATGAAGTCACGCGCCTGTTGAGCACGGAACAAGCAACGCAAGACATGGAAGGCTTCCGCAAACTCAACCGCGAACGCGCTGAAATTGAACCTGTGGTCGAGGTGTATCAAGCGTATCAATCGTGCGAAGCAGATATTGCCACGGCACTCGAAATGGCTGGCGATCCTGACATGCGCGAATTTGCCGATGCAGAAGTGAAAGCGGGGCGCGAGCGCCAAGAGATATTGGTTGCCGAACTGCAAAAAATGCTGTTGCCTAAAGATCCCAATGACGATCGCAATGTATTTTTGGAAGTGCGCGCCGGCACGGGTGGCGACGAAGCTGCCATCTTTGCGGGTGACATTTTTCGTATGTATATGCGCTTCGCCGAGCGTAGACGTTGGCAGGTGGAAATTATTTCCGAGAGCTTGGGCGAGATGGGCGGCTACAAAGAAATCATCGCACGTCTCATTGGGCAGGGCGCGTACTCCGTGCTGAAGTTTGAATCTGGCGTGCATCGCGTGCAACGCGTGCCGGCTACTGAAACACAAGGTCGCATTCATACTTCGGCGTGTACTGTTGCCATCCTGCCCGAAGCTGACGAAGTGGGTGAAGTGGAATTGAATCCCGCCGATATGCGTATCGACACTTTCCGTGCCAGCGGTGCAGGTGGGCAACATATCAACAAGACCGACTCCGCCGTGCGCATCACGCACATCCCTACAGGCACGGTAGTGGAATGCCAAGACGGTCGCTCGCAACATCAAAATAAAGCGCAAGCCTTGCGCGTTTTGGCGGCACGTATCAAAGCTAAAGAAGAGCAAGCTGCGCATAGCAAAGTAGCCGCTGAACGCAAATCACTAGTGGGTAGTGGTGATCGTTCTGAACGCATTCGCACCTACAACTTTCCGCAGGGGCGCGTCACCGACCATCGCATCAACCTCACCTTGTACAAGATGGATCACATCATGGATGGTGACATTAGCGAACTCACCAACGCGCTCATGGCCGAGCATCAAGCCGAGCTGCTGGCGGCGTTAGCGCAAGAAGGCTAATGCGATGCATAGCATCGCCGACATACAGCGCGAGGCGACACGTAGCATCAGCAACACACTTGTTATCGACCTAACAACCTCGCGTATCGAAGTGCAATGTCTATTGCAGCACGTGCTGAATGTGCAACGTGCCTATCTATTGGCGCACCCTGAACAAAAATTGGACGAGTTGCAGCAGTGTGCATTTGATGCCTTGTTACAACGTCGTTTGCATGGCGAACCCATCGCACATTTATTGGGTGAGCGCGAGTTTTTTGGACTGAATTTTAAGGTCACGCCAGACACGCTTATTCCGCGCCCAGATACTGAACTGTTGGTAGAGATGGCGCTACAAAAGCTGCGATCGCTTCACAGCCCTCTTTCGCAGCCCCTCTCCCGCGAGCCAAAAAGCACGGCGCGTGTTCTTGATTTAGGTACGGGAACGGGCGCAATCGCTTTGTCCATCGCACATAGTCACCCTAATGTTGAAGTCACTGCGGTGGATGCATCGCTAGCAGCGTTACAAGTTGCCCGTGAGAATGCGCAGCGCCTTTCCATTACCAACGCCTGTTTTGTGCAGAGTGATTGGTTCACCGCGCTGGGCGATCAACGTTTCGACCTTATTGTCTCTAATCCGCCTTATATCGCGGAAGGAGATATTCATCTTGCTCAAGGCGATGTGCGCTTCGAACCCTTATCTGCATTGACTTCAGGTGCAGATGGATTAGATGACTTGCGGCGCATTATTCAGGACGCGCCGAATTTTCTAATGCCTGAAGGTTGGCTACTGTTAGAGCATGGTTACGACCAAGCAGAGCGGGTGAGGGATTTACTGGTGACGTATCAGTTCGAGCAGGTATTTTCTGAAAAAGATTTGGCAGGTATAGAGCGAGTAAGCAGCGGTAAGCTTTTCTCGCTATAAAAACAAAGACTTGCTGAAAAGTTCGGTGAAGTATATAGGCCGATATATAGGCCATCAGACATATAGGCAGGAAGCAATTTGGAAATTAAGATTCGTCCCGAGTTGCAAGTTTTGAGTTGTTGCCAACTCTTTCTTTCATACTCTCCTCCTATTCTGGGGCATCGCAAGGTGCCCCACTTTTTTGCCTAGCGAAAAGTTGCGTTCGGATAAAGAACGGGTCACCGTGTTTGTATAGCCAGATGTGGATTTAGCAGCCGCCTTGTTTAATTATTTCGCTGCACCCAATAGGCTCGGGCCTTCCAGACGTAAAACCGCCACGAAATGTCTATGAGCTCTCATTAGCTCATTTATTTTTATTCAGTGCCTCTTCCAATTGTGCCGCTGGCATGTAGCCTGGGTTGATCACGCCATTGGCGAAGATCAGTGCGGGCGTGCCGTTCACTTTTAACTTGGCACCGAGTTGGCGTACTTTGTCCGTGCCCGTTGCGCATTTTCCAGCTGCCGGTGTCACCCCATTCAGCATCAGATCATCCCAAGCTTTTACCTTGTCCGCGCTACACAGTATGCCCTGCACTTTTTCCGCCGAACCATCGAAGATCGGATAGAGGAACAGATACAGGGTGACGTTGGTCACATTTTGCAACTCATGTTCTTGTTTCTTGCAGAAACCACAGTTCGGATCGGTGAAGTAAGCCATCTTGCGACGGCCGTCGCCTTTCACTTTCTTGATGGCGAGGTCGAGCGGAAGCTTGTTGAAGTCAACTGCGAACAAGGTGCGTGAACGCGCTTCGGTGACGTTGCGGCGCGCCTTCAGGTCGAACATGTTGCCGTCGATCAGATACTGCACTGACTTGTCAGTGTAGAAAATGTGGTCGCCCGTCACTACTTCGTACAAGCCCACCATCGGTGTCCGGTTCACTTGAGAGACGGGGCCGATGAGCTGTTCGTAGTTCTTTTGCAGATTGGCTTTGATGGCTGCGGTGGTCTTGTCCACTTCGGCAGCGTGAGCGAAGGAGACGGTGAGTAGCAATACGAGTAGTGAGCGAAACATGTATAGATTCCTAGAGTGAGATTAGCTGAGTGCGTGACGCGCCAACATTTTTTTCAGTGGCACAATTTTATTGGTGGCGGTGAGGCCGATGTTGCGCAAGTTGCGCAGGATAGGGTTGTCGTTGACGAACAAGTGCTTCAGCGCATCGGTGGTGAGTTGCATGGATAGGATGTCGGCTTGGCGCGCACGTTCGTAACGACGCAGCAAGCTCAAGTCGCCACAATCCAATGCGCCGCGTTGCATCAGCACTTCGGCCAGATCGTGCGCATCGTGCAGCCCCAAATTCACGCCATGCCCAGACAGTGGATGGATGTTGTGCGCGGCATCGCCGATAAGCGCCAAGCGTGGTTTGGTGAGATGCGCCAGATTCAGCACGCGTAGCGAGAACGATGCAGGCGGGGTGATGACTTCCAAGTCTCCCAATACGTGTTGCGATGCCTCGGCCACGCGCGTACTCAATTCCTTGTGAGTAAGCGCCAACAGCTCTGCGGATTTCTCGGGGCTGACCGACCATACGATGGAGACGCGTTTGCCCGGTAACGGTAGCAAGGCAAGGATGCCGTCCTCGGTGAACCACTGATGCGCGATGCCCCGGTGTGTCTTGCTCGTGTTGAAGTTGGCGACCACGCCGTGCTGGTGATAGAGCGTGGGGACTTCCGGCATGTTCGTTTGATGGCGCACCCAAGAGTCGCGCCCATCCGCGCCGACAATGAGTTTGGCTTTGATCTCGCGCCCGTCTTTCAGCTTCAAGTGAGCGCCTGCTTCCTGCCAATCCAGCTCTGCACATTGAGCGGGCTGGAACAGAGTCAGATTCTTTTGTCCTTCAATCGCCTTCCACAACGCGTGCTGGACCAAGCGGCTTTCCATGATGAAGGCCAGTTCGGGCGCGCCCAGTTGGTAGGCACTGAAGTTCAGTTTGGAGCCGGTGTCGCCGAAGACGCGCATCTCTTCGATCTGCTGGATACGTGACGTATCCAGATTCTCCCATGCGCCGCAGGTCTTTAGGAAGTCCACATTGCCGGGGGTAAAGGCATAAATTCGACTATCCCATTCGGTCTCTAGGCTGGGCAGATTCTGCCCTTCAATAAGGGCGATGCTCAAGTCGCTGCCCTTGAGAGAGGCCGCCAGAGCCGCCCCCACGATGCCGCCGCCTACGATAACGATGTCGAATTCCATGTCGAATCCCTAGAGGAATAATTCTGCGACCAATCATAGCATGGGGCAGTTGATTAAATTATAATCAGCGCCCTTTTGGAAATAGCCCTCATGCAAATCGGCAAATACAAGCTAAAAAACAACCTCATCGTCGCGCCCATGGCGGGCGTGACCGATAGGCCGTTCCGCATGTTGTGCAAACGCATGGGCGCAGGTATGGCCGTCTCCGAGATGGTCGCTTCCAATTCTTTGCTCTATGGTTCCGAGAAGACCAAACGCCGCGCTAATCATGAAGGCGAGGTTGATCCTATCTCCGTGCAAATTGTCGGCGCTGATCCCAAGATGCTGGCCGAGGCAGCACGTCATAACGTGGATAACGGCGCACAGATTATCGACATCAACATGGGCTGCCCCGCCAAAAAGATTTGTAACGTGATGGCGGGTTCGGCGCTATTGCAGAACGAAGCCTTGGTGCAGACCCTGCTTGAGGCGGTGGTGGGCGCAGTGGACGTGCCTGTCACCTTGAAGATTCGCACCGGTTGGGACAAACACAATCGCAATGCGGTGAACATCGCGCGCATCGCCGAATCCAGCGGCATCCAAGCACTCGCCATTCACGGACGCACGCGCGCTTGTGCTTATACGGGTGATGCCGAGTACGACACCATCCGCGCCGTGAAAGACGCGGTGCGCATTCCCATCATCGCCAATGGCGACATCACCACCCCCGAAAAAGCGCGTTTCGTATTGGAACAAACCGGTGTGGATGCCGTGATGATTGGTCGCGCCGCGCAAGGTCGCCCGTGGCTGTTTCGCGAAATAGAGCACTTTTTGCAGACAGGTGAGCACCTGCCAGCGCCAGAGGTGAATGAGATTCGTAGCGTGTTGTTGGCTCATGTGAGCGACCTGTACGATTTCTACGGTGATCTTTCCGGCTTGCGCATCGCGCGCAAACACATCTCTTGGTACACCAAAGGATTGCATGGCTCGGCGGCATTCCGTTTCCGCATGAACCAATTGGAAACAATCGACGAACAGCAACGTGCGGTGAATGATTTTTTTGATGAACTGCAAAGCCGAGGCGCGCATTTGCAATATGTAGAAGCAGAGGAAGTGAAATGAGTGAATGCCCGATCAATGAAAACGACATCGCCAAGCACGTGCGCAAAGCGGTGAATGACTACTTCAAAGACCTGGATGGTGAAGAACCTTCATGTGGCGTGTACGACATGGTGATGAGTTGCGCCGAGAAGCCGCTCATCGAGACCGTACTGCTGCAAGCTGAAGGCAATCAAACACGCACTGCTGAACTACTGGGCATCAACCGCAACACGCTGCGTAAAAAGATGCAGCAATACAAGATTAAATGAACCGTTCCCTCCCCCTTGCAGGGGGGGAGGGCTAGGGAGGGGGTAGACACTTTGCGAACTCTACCCCCATCCCAACCTTCCCCCTGCAAGGGGGGAAGGAGCAGAGTCGGAATCGCACCAATCATTGTCAATTTGCGAACTCTGCGGATAAAAGTTTTTAGCAATCTTTAAGGAAAGAAACCAAAATGGCCATCACACAAGCACTCATCAGCGTCTCCGATAAAT
>JAVHQJ010000149.1:0-13681 GCA_036171075.1 Sideroxydans sp.
GTCAGATAAAGGCACTGGATACCGGCCTACGCCGGTATGACGAATAAATCAGCGTATCCCTGGAAAACACAATTACCATTCTATTCATGCTTCGATACGCGCATGAAACCGCGCTACTCAACACACACGGAGCGGGGCGCCGATTGGGTGAGAGTCCGTTCGCCCTGAGTAGTCCGCGCAGCGGGCGTATCGAAGGGGTTGCATTGTTCAAGTGCGGTTTTTAAGTTGATGCAGCCTGTTTGCTTGAAAGGGGTTTGTGATGAGTGAAGTGTTGATTTATGAAACCGAGAGCGGACAGACGCAGGTGAGCGTGCGGCTGGAGGCAGAGACGGTGTGGCTGACGCAACGGCAGTTGGCTGAATTGTTGGATACCAGTACGGATAACGTCAGCTTGCATTTGAAAAACATTTTTGCAGACGGTGAGCTGTCCGAGTCGGCAACTACCGAGCATTACTCGGTAGTTCAAAGTGAGGGTGCGAGGACAGTTAATCGGAATGTGAGACATTACAACTTGGATGCAATTATTTCCGTTGGTTACCGAGTCAATTCCAAGCGTGGTGTGCAGTTTCGCCAATGGGCAACCCGCACCCTGCGCGAGCATCTAGTGCAGGGTTACACGCTCAATTCCACTCGCCTTGCCGAGCGTGGTATCAATGAGGCACAGCAAGCGATTGAGTTGCTAGCGCGCACTTTGAATAATCAGGCGTTGGTTAGCGATACGGGCAGTGCGGTGCTAGCACTGATTGTGGATTACGCCAAGACTTGGCGTTTGTTGCTGCAATACGATGAGAGCGGCTTGGTGTTGCCAGAAAATTGCCAGCCAGCGCAAAGCGCGCTGGATTACGACAAGGCGATGATTGCGATTGCGCAACTTAAATTAGAGTTGATGACGCGCGGCGAAGCAACGCCATTGTTTGGTCAAACTCGCGGCGAGGCATTTGCAGGTTTAATTTCAAGCTATTCATTTGAACGTCATTCCCGCGAAAGCGGGAATCTAGTATTAAAAGACACTCTGCGAAGCGGACAAAAATTGAATGTGAATTCGCTACGTAGGGATTTTTCAATCAACTGGATTCCCGCTTTCGCGGGAATGACAGGTTTTCGGGCTAATGGACAATCTGGATTGATTGTATGAATTTATTAGCCGTACAGTCACTCACCACTTCGTTGCGCAACGGCGCAGTCATCGTCGATGGCATTTCGTTCGAGATTGCGGCGGGGGAGACGTTTGCCTTGTTGGGCGAATCGGGTTGCGGCAAGTCGATGACGGCGCTGTCGTTGATGCGTTTGCTACCGGATGGTGTGCGGAATGTGAGTGGTGCGGTGCAGATGGAGCAGGCATCGCTCTTCGATTTGCCAGAACGCGAGATGCGCAGCGTGCGCGGCGGCAAGATGGCGATGATCTTCCAAGAGCCAGGATTGAGTTTGAATCCGGTGATGACGGTGGGGCAGCAGATCGCGGAGGTGTTGTCACTGCATGGAGTTGTTAAAAATAGTTCTATTTTTAAGGGAAGCGCAAACCCCACCCCCGCCCTCCCCTTGTTAGGGGAGGGAGCGACAACTCCTCCCCTGACAAGGGGAGGTTGGGAGGGGTTTGTTTTACAGCGTTGCATCGAGCTGCTCGACCAAGTGGGGATTCCCGATGCCGCAAGTCGCATTGACGAATATCCCTTCCAACTTTCCGGCGGCATGAAACAGCGGGTGATGATTGCGATGGCGCTGGCGGGCAGTCCGCGTCTGCTCATTGCGGACGAGCCGACGACCGCATTGGATGTGACGATACAAGCGCAGGTGTTGCAGCTGTTGCGCGACACGCAAGCGCAGACGGGCATGGCGATGTTGCTCATCACGCATGATCTGGGTGTGGTGGCAGAGACGGCCCATCGTGTCGGCGTGATG
This sequence comes from Sideroxydans sp., assembly GCA_036171075.1. Lineage (GTDB taxonomy): Bacteria > Pseudomonadota > Gammaproteobacteria > Burkholderiales > Gallionellaceae > Sideroxyarcus. The sequence goes on from JAVHQJ010000149.1 coordinate 1,900, forward strand.
TACGCGGGGCAAATTGTGGAGCAGGCTTCGCGCGATGAATTGTTCGCAAAACCGTTACATCCCTACACGCAAAAACTGTTCGCCGCGTTGCCCAGCGCTGGGCGTGCAGGTCAATCTTTAAGCGCCATTCCGGGTAGCGTGCCTCCACTCGGCAGTATTACCAACGGATGCCGCTTTGCGCCGCGCTGCGATAAGGCTTGGGCGCTGTGCCATGAGCAGACGCCCGCGTGGACGGTAGTGCACCCGCAAGGGGTAGGCCGTGGTTGTACGGGGCTGAAGCCCCAACAACACACGCTCGGTGAGGGGCAGGGGGTGAGGTGTCATCTTTACAGCAGGATTCAGGATTCGGGATTCAGAGTTCGGGATTCAGAGTTCGGGATTCAGGGAGAAGTACAGCAGCCGGAGGGCGTCGCCAAATTTGCCAGAATCCTGAATCCTGAATCCTTGATCCTGCAAGTCTCCGACCTGCGCGTCCACTTCCCCATCCGCAAAGGTCTGTTGCAACGCGTCGTCGGTAGTGTGAAGGCGGTGGATGGGGTTTCGCTCTCCATTGCCAAAGGTCGTACCTTGGCGCTGGTCGGTGAGTCGGGTTGCGGCAAGACGACACTCGGTAAATCGTTGCTGCAACTGGTGCCAGCCACCAGCGGTAGCGTACAGTTCGACGGTAAGGAATTGATCGGCACAGGTGCATCGCGTGCGGCGATGCAGATGGTGTTTCAAGACCCTTACGCGTCACTCAATCCCAAGATGCGCGTGGCGGAGATATTGGAAGAGGGAATGGTGGCACAGGCTAAATCTCCTTCACCCGAGCGTGTGTTGTTGGGGCTTCAGCCCCTTACAACTACGGCCTACTCCTTGCGGGTGCAACCCCTCTCCCAGAGGGCGAGGGGCTTAAACACCCTCTCCCCACGGGAGAGGGCTGGGGTGAGGGAGAATCGCCAAGCCTATATCGACGATTTATTGGATAAGGTCGGTCTCGCGCGTGACAGCAAGTGGCGCTATCCTCATGAGTTCTCCGGCGGTCAGCGCCAGCGCATCGCTATCGCCCGAGCTTTGGCGGTGTCGCCGCAACTGTTGATTTGCGATGAGCCGACGAGCGCGCTGGATGTGTCGGTGCAAGCGCAAATTCTGAATCTGCTGAAGTCGCTGCAAGATGAGTTGGGCTTAAGTTATCTCTTCATCACGCACAACTTGGGTGTGGTGGAATATCTGGCGCATGAGGTGTGTGTGATGTATCTGGGGCGTATCGTCGAGCGCGGGGCGACGCAGGAGGTGATGCATTCGCCTCAACATCCTTACACGCAAGCCTTGCTATCGGCAGTGCCGCGTATTGATGGTGCGGGGCGGGCGTTTATTAAGCTGGCAGGGGAGTTGCCTTCACCGGTCAATCCGCCATCAGGCTGTCACTTTGCGCAGCGTTGCACACACGTGATGCCGAGTTGCGCGGTCTATCCTGATGAGACTTCAATCAGCGCAACGCATCAAGTGCATTGCCATCTGTATAAAAATTAGTTGGTTGCCAAGCTAGGTGTACGTCCCGACGTGGCGCGCTTAATTTGTGTGTGGTGTTTAGGCATTTTTCCTGCGGCGCGTCTTGCGTGTGATTTTCTAGAGGCGACACGACGCGGTGCGGAAGCACCTGGAATAATGGTGAACCGTTGTCCCACGCGCAGGCGATGTTTGCCATTATTCATCGCAATTAAACTAGCTTGGCTGGTATGAAAGCGACGTGCAATAGTAGAGAGGGTGTCGCCTTTGTGTACGCTGTAAGTAAATCCAGACATCTCACGCGTGGCAGAGGCATGCATATTGAAAGGCGAAAATTCTTCTGCCGCTTCATCATCCGTCATCGGCACAAGCAGCGTTTGCCCATTACTTTGTGCTGCATATTTGGATAAGCCGTTAGCGTGGCGTAGCTGTTCAAGTGGAATATCGAATTGATTGGCGACATCAGAAAATGATTCGCCTTTCTTGCTCTTGTAGGACTTCCAAGACACCAAACGTTGGTCTGTTTTCTCTAAATTTTCACGGAAGGTGGCGACCTTATCTACTGGTAGTAACACCATTTCAGCTTGGTCTTGCAAAATCACAGGGCGATTGTTGCCCGGATTGAGCGCCATGAATTCTTCCATTGAAATATCCGCTAATTCAGCCGCCACTTTCACGTCTATCGGTTTGGAAGGGGTGACTGCGGCGAAGTAAGGCCGGTTGGGAATGTCATATAGAACTAATCCAAAGTTAGCGGGATCGCTTACGATGTTTTTTACCGCCAGCAATTTAGGTACGTAGTTGCTGGTTTCACGCGGCATTTTAAGGTGCGAATAATCGGTGGGCTTGCCGAGTCGGCGGTTCTTGGCTTGCGCACGGGCAACTGCACCTTCGCCCCAGTTGTACGCGGCGAGTGCTAATTCCCAATCGCCAAATTGCTCGTGCAGTTTTTCTAAATAATTGAGTGCGCCATTGGTCGCGCTAATCACATCGCGACGTTCGTCGTGCCACCAGTTTTGTTCCAAACCAAAATGTTTGCCCGTCGCAGGAATGAATTGCCAAATTCCAGACGCGCTGGCAACGGAATTTGCACCCGGATTAAAGGCGCTTTCAATGATGGGGAGGAGGGCGATTTCAGTGGGGATGCCGCGTCGCTCCACTTCTTCCACGATGTAAAACAAATAGCGGTTGGCGCGTTCGCTCATACGTAAAACGTAAGCGGGGTTGCTGGCGTACCACTTTTCGTGGCGCTGAATCAGCGGGTTGTTTAACTCTTTCATACCAAAGCCGCTACGAATACGTTGCCATACGGTGTCGCTGGGTACGGCGGATAACACGGGTAGATGCGCTTCGGTGGCGCTGGTTTCTACCGCATCGGGGGTGGCGGGGGCAATGAAGGCGGCGTTAGCAGGCTCTTCCAGTACGGGGTCTGGCGCAAGAATTAAGGCTTCACGAATGGGGGCGGCGGATTCGACAACTTCCGTGGCACTCAATACGGGGCTGGCAATAAAAAACAAAGACAGCGCGGCGAGGCGCGCTGTCTTGACGATGATGTGACTAAAAGATTTTTTTTCGATCAACGAATTACCTCTTTAGGTTGCTCAAGCATCGCTGGGTTTTGGCTACGAACTAACCAGCTGGTTAGTCTTTAGCGCACCCAGCCATGCTTATTTAATCACCTCTTTTAGCTGTTCGAGGATGGCTGGATTTTCTAGCGTTGAAACGTCTTGAGTTATCGCTTCTCCTTTGGCAATGGCACGCAGGAGGCGGCGCATTATCTTGCCTGAACGGGTCTTAGGCAAGTTTTCGCCAAAACGAATTTCATCGGGCTTGGCAATTGGGCCAATTTCTTTGCCTACCCAATTGCGTAAATCCTCAACCAATTTCTTGGCAGTCGCGCTGTCAGCAGGGCGTGCGCCTTTCAAGACCACGAAGGCAACCACTGATTCTCCCTTGATGTCGTGTGGACGACCCACGACGGCGGCTTCAGCAACTAACGGGTTGGCAACGAGTGCGGATTCGATTTCCATCGTTCCTAAACGGTGGCCAGATACTTTCAGCACGTCATCGTTGCGTCCCATAATCCAGATGTAGCCGTCTTCATCACGATGCGCAGAGTCGCCCGCGAGGTAGAAGCCGCGCATTTCTTCGGGGAAGTAGTTGCTGACGAAGCGGTCAGGGTCACCCCAGATGGTGCGAATCTGCGATGGGAAAGGTTTTTTGATAACCAATGAACCACCATGCGTGCCGTCCACTTCGAGCCCTGTTTCGTCTACCACCGCCACTTGAATGCCGGGGATAGGTAAGGTGCAGGTGCCTGGTTTAATCGGCATCGCCCCGGGCAATGGGGCAATCATGTGGCAGCCTGTTTCGGTTTGCCACCACGTGTCAACGATAGGGCAGCGGCCTTGTCCGACCACGTTGTAGTACCACATCCATGCTTCAGGATTGATGGGCTCACCGACTGTACCAAGCAAGCGCAGGCTAGATAAGTCGTACTTGGCGGGCAAGTCACCGCCCAATTTAATGAGCGAGCGAATGGCCGTAGGTGCGGTGTAAAAGGTGGTGATTTTGTGGTCTTGAATCATCTTCCAAAAACGCCCTGCATCTGGATAAGTGGGGATGCCTTCAAAGATGACTTGGGTAGCGCCCATGGCGAGTGGACCGTAAGCCACGTAGCTGTGTCCGGTAATCCAACCCACATCGGCGGTACACCAGAAAACATCGGATGCTTTGTAGTCGAATACCCACTTCATGGTGAGCATGGTGCCTAATAAATAGCCTGCGCTGGAATGTTGCACGCCTTTAGGTTTGCCGGTTGATCCAGAGGTGTAAAGAATGAACAGTGGATGTTCAGCATCTACCCATTCTGGTTCGCATACTTTGGCTTGATTGGTTTCAATGTCATGCCACCACACATCACGCTGTGCGTTAAAAGCCATTTCGGCGCCAGCACGTTTGTAGACGATGACATTTTTAATCACGTCGCAGCCTTCCAGCGCGAGGGCTTCATCCACAATAGATTTGAGGGGCATCAATTTGCCGCCGCGCATTTGAAAATCAGCGGTGATGATAGCGACTGCTTGTGCGTCCACGATGCGTTCTTGCAAGCTCTTTGAAGAGAAGCCGCCGAACACTACCGAGTGGATCGCACCAATGCGTGCGCAGGCTTGCATAGAGATGACCGCTTCGATACTCATCGGTAGATAGATGATGACGCGGTCGCCTTTTTTGATGCCGCGCGATTTCAAGCCATTGGCGAATTGGCACACGCGTGCGTGTAAATCGCGGTAGTTGATATGAGTGACCTTGCCATCGTCCGCTTCAAATTTGATGGCGATTTTTTCGGGTTGGGTGGTGAGATGTTTATCGAGGCAGTTGTAGGACACATTCAGCACGCCATCTTCAAACCACTTGTAAAACGGGGCATTGCTGTCATTCAGTGATTTCGTAAAGGGTTTTTTCCACTGGATATTTTCGCGCGCCAGATTAGCCCAATAGCCGGGGTAGTCTTTTTGTGAAGCGTCCACCATGGCTTGATAAGCAGCCATGCCTGATACGTTAGCCTGTTTTACAAACGCATCGGAGGGGGGGAATACGCGGTTTTCATTCAAGACGGATTGGATGTCAGACATGAGTTTCTCCTGAAATAGGTGATGGAATTTTTAGCACGCCGGATTATCTTTTGCCGCGCCTCTTTGGGCAAGCGTTGCTGTTTGGCGAATGCCACTTTAAGGGCTGTGCCTGACACTATCCTTACGATGGGCTTACACAGCGTTAGCCAAAGCGTAGTTTGAGTGCTAATACCGTGCCCGATAAAAATAGGGTGATGGCGTTGGCGATGATGATAGGCCATGCGTTTAACAAAATGCCATAGGTCAACCACAGTGCGACGCCGCAGGTGAAGGTGGCGTACATGGCGAGTGAAATGTCTTGCGTATGTTTGCTACGCCAAACTTGCCATACTTGAGGAATAAAAGCGGCAGTGGTGAGACAGGCCGCGAGGCTGCCAATGAGTTCGCTCGGTTGCATTATTTTTCCTCGTGATGGTCAGGGTCGGCCCATAAGCGATGCGCATCCAATAGCAAGCGATAGCGAGATTCGTTGGCATCTAATTGCGCCAGAATTTCGGCTAAAGAGGCTTCGAGTGCTTGGCGGCGTGCGATGAGCGTGTCACCTAAACTGCTCTCGCCAAGACGATAGGCGCGTGCAATGAGTTCCGCATTTTGACGTAACGCCACGCCGGCTTCGCGTGCTTGCTGCCAAATCTGGTAGTTATTTTCAACTTGGGTGTAAGTGGCGAGGATGTCGGCATCTAATCTTTTTTGTGCCGCTAAATTGCGATCGCTGGCAATTTGTGCGGCTTGATATGCAGCCTCCGCATTGGCTGCGCGGGTGCTGTAGGACAAGGGGATTGAAAAATACACGCCGCTGATTTTTTGATTGCCGCTTAATTGATTGGCGTAGCGGAAACCGAGCGTGGGATCGGGCAGGCGATCCGCACTGGCGCGCTCGGCGAGCTTGTGTTGATAGCGTTCTTCAGCTGCGGCGAGTGCCAATTCGTGATTGTGTTGACGAATGATGCGTTGCCAATAGTCGAGATTTTGGGTGACGGTTTGCGGTTCTAGAACGGGGATGTTGTCGCCTAATTTGAGTGAGCTAAATTGTCGCGTTAATTCATTGGCGGCGAGCTGACTGCGCAAATGGGCTTGTTGCAGGCTGATGTTGGCGAGCGCCACGTTGGCGTTAATTTGATTGAGTTCCATGCGCGGTGCGTCGCCAGCTTGGATGCGTTTTTCAGTGATGGCAGACTGTTGCTCGAGCAGTGCCACTTGTTGTTGCCATTGCAGTTGTTGCGCTTTTTCACGCTGCCAGTCAAACCATAGTTTGAGCAAGCTGCGTGCCGCTTCGTGGCGTGCATCGCCTAAGGCATTTTCGCCGCGTGTCACGCCTTCTGCGCCGATGTTGCTATCGAGCATCATTTTGTTGGGCAGACGGAATGGGCGTTCGAGTGCCACTTCCCAGTCGCGTAAATTTTCTGCGCCATTGGTGTTGTACATATAATTTTTGAAGCTTCCGCCGCGTAAGGTGAATTCATATTCCCCCGCCTCGCGCCTGCGTTGATTGGCTTGTTCAATTTGCAATTGCGAGTGCGCGTTCAACACGAACAGATGTTGGTCTAGTGCCGCATCTATTTGTGTGGCAGAAGGTAAGTCGCGCATCGGCTGCGACTCGTCTTGTAAATGTGCGGATGGCGCAACCGAGGATAAATCGACAGATATTTTGATGGGTAAAGGTTCGGCCAGCAGTGGGGCGGATAGCACGCAGAGTGTGGCGCCGATGAGGCGCGCATAGTGGTACTTCATGCCAGCCTCCCAAATTCGGTGATGGGAGAAATCCAGTAGGCAATCTCGGGGTTGGATTCTTCTGCTTTGAGATGTGCGATGAGGGCTTGCGCATCTTCTTGGTTCATTACGCAAACTATTTGTACTCGTTGTGAGCGTCCGCGTACTTGTTCAATCATGCTGGGCAATTTTTCTTTCTGGCTCGCACCTTCAATGTGTGACAAGGAAAATCCTCGCACCCACTGTGGATGTTCTAGCAATTGATCAACCATGCGTTCTTCTAGGGAGCGATGGCAAATTAAGGTGAGGCAGCAGTTCATCTCGTTCATGGCAGCGCTTTCGTTTTTTCGATGCCGAAGCGACGGTACAAAATCGGCAACATGATGAGGGTGAGTAAGGTGGACGTGATGAGTCCGCCCGTGACGACGATGGCAAGCGGTTTTTGAATTTCAGAGCCAGGTCCTGTAGCAAATAACACGGGTAGCAAGCCAAAGGCAGTGATGCTGGCGGTCATTAAGACAGGGCGCAGACGACGTTTTGCGCCTTCAAATACGACTTGCTGAATGTGCAGGCCTTCGGTGTGTAGCTGATTGAAGTAGGACACCATCACAACGCCATTTAATACGGCAATGCCGAGCAGGGCGATGAAACCCACCGAGGCGGGAACGGACATGTACTGCCCGCTAATCCACAGCGCGAAGACGCCGCCGATTAAGGCGAAGGGGATATTGGTGAGTACCAGTATGGCTTGGCGTACCGAGCCAAAGGTAGCGAACAGCAATAAGAAAATCATGCCGAGTGCAATCGGAATTACTACCGCCAAGCGTGCGGCGGCACGTTGTTGGTTTTCAAATTGTCCTCCCCAAGTTAAACGGAATCCTTCAGGCATTTGGATTTGCGTGGCGACGGCAGCCTTAGCTTCTTCCACGAATCCAACTAGGTCGCGGTCACGCACATTACTTTGCACGACCACCATGCGTTGTCCATCTTGACGATCTACTTTCACAGGGCCATCTGTGCGCTCTAGTTTGGCGACGACTGATAATGGAATCGCTTGTCCGTTAGGTAAGGGAAGTGATAGCGCGGCAAATAAGGCGGGCGATTGTTGAATGTCGGATTGGCCGCGCATGATAAGGGGCGTGCGTCGCGCATCTTCAATGACTGTGCCGAGTTGTTGCCCTTCAATTTGCCCGCGTAGCGCGGTGGTAATGTCATCTACATTCAGTCCGAGGCGTCCAGCAGCAAGGCGGTCAATGACGACACGGTAATACTGCACGCCGCTGTTTTTAACGGTGAACACATCTTCACTACCTTTGATGCCTTGTAGTACGGCGACCATTTGCTCGGCGGTGTGATTCAGTTCATCAAGGTTGCTGCCAAATATCTTGATAGCAATATCGCCGCGCGCGCCAGTGAGCATTTCGGATACGCGCATCGCAATGGGTTGAGTGAAGCTGTATTCGACACCGGGGAAGTCATTCATCACTTGTCGAATGTGGTCAATGATGGCGGTCTTGTCTTGAGCCGCCCATTCTTTTTGAGGTTTGAGAACAAGGAAGTTGTCGGTCTCGTTTAAGCCCATCGGATCAAGTCCAAGTTCGTCTGCCCCCGCCCGCGACACCATGCCTTTAACTTCTGGTACTTGCGCCAGAATGGCGGCTTGAATGCGTTTATCCATTTCGGCGGTTTGCGCAAGGTTGATGGAGGGCAGTTTCGACACTTGCATGATGATGTCGCCTTCATCCATTTCAGGCATGAAGGTTTTACCCAGCAGCGTATAGACGCCGCCAGTGATGAGTAGCATCACCAAGGCGCTGATTATCACCAGCCGCTCTTTATCCAGCGCGCGTTGCAGCAAGGGGACATAAATACGCATCGCTTTACGCACTAACCAAGGTTCGCCGTGATCGGCTTCTTTGAGTAAAAAAGAGGCCAGCATGGGGACGAATGTGAGTGAAATAATCAGCGAGCCTGCGAGCGCAAAGACGATGGTGAGGGCGACTGGAATAAATAACTTGCCTTCTAATCCTTGCAAGGTCATCAGCGGTAAAAATACGATGATGATAATTGCCACGCCTGCGGCAACGGGAGTAATGACTTCTTTTACTGCGCGATAGATGACGTGCAGATGGGGAATGTGTTCGCGCTTGTGTGCCAAGTGATTGATAACATTTTCGACTACCACTACGGCGGCATCTACCAACATACCAATGGCGATGGCGAGTCCGCCTAGCGACATTAAGTTGGCGGACAAGCCAAATTGCTGCATCAAAATAAAGGTGATCAGAACCGCCAAGGGTAAGGTTAGCGCCACCACCAGTGCGGCGCGCCAATTACCCAAGAACAGCACTAATAAAATGACGACCAAAACAATCGCTTCGGTGAGCGCTTTGAATACTGTGCCGACAGCACGTTCGACCAAGCTGCCACGATCATAAAAAACTTGGGTCGTGACGCCTTTGGGTAGCGTGGGGGCCAACTCTTGAAGCTTTGCGCGTACACTATTAACGACCTTTTGCGCATTCGCCCCGCGCAGTCCTAGCACTAATCCCTCTACCGCTTCCCCGTTCCCATTTTGAGTAACCACACCGTAGCGGGTGAGTGCGCCGACGCGTACTTCAGCTACGTCAGCCACGCGCGTGGGGCTACCTTGAGTGGTGGCGATGACAATGTCTCGCACATCTTGCAAGGTTTTGATGCTGCCTTCAGCACGCACTAGCAGGGCTTCATCGCCATCGCTAATGCGTCCCGCTCCGTCATTACGATTGTTGGTTTGAATAGCCTGCTGTAGCGCGGCAAAGGTGATGCCACGTGCCGCTAAAGCGTTGTGGTTGGGGACTATTTCGAAGCTACGCGCTAAACCGCCGAGTGAATTGACATCGGCGACACCAGGTAAGGTACGCAGAGCAGGGCGAATCGTCCAATCCAAAATGGTGCGTCGTTGCTCAAGGGAAATATCGTCGCCCTCTACGGTGAACATAAACATTTCACCCAGTGGCGTGGTGATGGGAGCCAGTCCGCCAGAAACATCATTTGGTAAATCGCGCATTGCATTGTTGAGACGTTCTGCAACTTGTTGACGCGCCCAATAAATATCGGTTGCATCATTGAAGTCGATCGTGATGTCGGCTATGGCGTATTTAGAAATGGAACGCAATACGCGTTGATTGGGAATGCCCAGCATCTCCAATTCGATAGGGGCGACGATACGCGCTTCGACTTCCTCTGGGGTCATCCCCGGCGCTTTCATAATAATCTTGACTTGGGTCGTCGAGACGTCAGGGAACGCATCTATGGGTAAGTCGTGGAAGGCGTTAAATCCTACCGCCACAACAAGTAAGGTGATGGCTACAGATAGTAGGCGCTGGGTCAGTGAGAATTCGACTAGTTTAGAAAACATTATTCAGCACCGCCAATGCCCATGGCAGAAGATTTCAAAGCGGAAACGCCCGTAACGGCAATTTTTTCATCCCCCTTTAAGTTGCCACTGACGACGGTATTTTGAGCACCTTCGCTGATGAGGATGATAGGTTCAGTGCGAAAACCAGACGGCGTCTTAATGAATAGAACCGCTTTGCTATTGATTCGAGAGAGCGCACTGTTGGGGATGTTCCATTGGGCATTGCCACTGCTTTGGTTAGCGATACTGGCTTCAACAAGTTGTCCCGGACGTAAGTTTTCCGTGCCTTCTCGAATAAGTGCACGCACCAAAATAGTTTGGTTCCCGCCACTTAAACTTTGTCCAATCGCAGTAATTTTGCCTTTTGCATTGAAGGCGGGGATGGTTACGTTCGCCCCTACTTTAAGGTTGCGTGCATTGGCAAGTGGAGTTTGGATTTCTAGCGCAAGTGGCTTAAGTCGCGCGACTTTGAATAAAGGGCTCGCCGCATCTAAACGCTGTCCTGCACTCACGTTCTTTTCAAGAATGAATCCGTCAATGGGGGAGGTAATGGCAAGTACGCTGGACAAATTATTAGTCTCTAATAGCTGGCGAATTGCGCTTTCAGTCATCCCTGCTAATTTTAGAGATTGCTTGCGTTCCGACATGGAAGCATTGGCTTCGCGATGTGCCCCACGCGTCATGCGCATGCGACTTTCAGCAATGATGCCGTCTTTCCATAGTTGCTCATCGCGTAACAGGTTTTCTTGAGCTAACTGTGATTGGGTATAAGCCTGTAACAAACTACGTTGCGCTTCGGCAAGTGCGGGGCTTTGCAAATTGGCGAGAATTTGACCTTTGTGTACAAAATCACCTACGCCTACCAATGTTTGTTCAATCATCGCAGGTAGAGGCGCACTCACCGTATAAAGCTGATTACTTGGGATGACGACTTGTGCTGGAACCCCTGTCAACTCACCCACCTGTTTGGGGGGGAGCGGTGCGATTACGATACCAAGCTGTTTAAGTTGAACTTCGGAGAGTGTGATTTCTTGAGCGAGTGCATATTGAGTTGAGATAAACAAACAGACAGCAAACAAACTAATTTTATCCATTACGAAGGTTCCTAAAAACAGATTTTTAACAGGGCTAAAGGCGTAATTCTAGTATGAACGAATCACACTCAAAATTTATAGATAGAGAAGCATGCAAGTGGTGCTTGCGGCAAATAAAACGAGTCGTAGTCTGTGGTCATTCATTTAAGTTCCATGCGTCCAACAATAAGTCCTACATGCTTCGTTGGTAGTCACGTTATCCAGGTAATTTTAATAATAAGTCACAATTCACTTGACCGAGCACCTACGTCTCCATACAATGCGCCCCCTCAAACAGACGCGGGGTGGAGCAGTCTGGCAGCTCGTCGGGCTCATAACCCGAAGGTCGTAGGTTCAAATCCTGCCCCCGCAACCAGATTAGAAATACAGTGCAAAAAATTAGTTGACGAAATTTATTTCCTCTCTATAATGCGCACCTCTTCGACGCCGAGGCGTTCAAGAAAGCAGCAAAAAGC
>JAVHQJ010000150.1:0-2890 GCA_036171075.1 Sideroxydans sp.
GGCGAGTGCCGCACACAGACCGATGCTGACGGTGGTCTTACCCGAGGATTTATGGGCTGCGGAGATCAGAAAACGGTTGCTCATGGTTGCAACCTCACTTGCAAGTCATTCACGTCGCTTATTTGTTTGGCAAATCGTGTGGCACAAAATCCAGCACACGAATACCGATGACGGTGATGATGAAAGCGACACCGAGACCGCCCATACCCAGCATCACCTCCCATACAGAGGAATGATAGTGCGTGATAGCGCCGTCTCCGAACGAACTGCTCACCTCAAAGCCGGGGAAGATAGACAGTGGGAAAGACTGTCCACCAAGGATGAATACATAGAGTAGTGCGAAACTTCCCAAAATCACCAGCATCGAGGCAGCGACAACACACTTGATCTTGCCTAGACTCGAATGGAATATCAGCAACAAGGGCAACAGACTCCCCAGCATGACATAGCCCCCCCAGAACAGCACAGGGTAAATCCCGCCATCCCGCAGGATGAAATGTTCGAACTCTGTTTGTTTGGCGAAGTAAAGGTTAGTTAGGTGATAAATCGCAACCAAGAAAAGTGAGGCGAGTACGAAGATGCCCAGCAGATTCTTCATGCGATTAAGGATGACAGAATCCTCATCCATGTCATTCCATTTGTAGATTGCCGCTTGCACCAAAAAGAACACCGCCATTCCCCAACCGAATGACATGACGATGAACATCGGGGGAAGTAGCGCCGAGCCGTAGGCTTGACGCGCGACCAAGAATGCAAAAATCAGTCCAGTTCCGGTAGTCAACAGAATGCGCCAAGTAAAGACCACCAGCCCGACGGGCTTGATCCAGCAGTTCATGCGCTTCTCAAGCAATGTCCACATATACAGCGCAACGAGGGTGAACAAGCCGCTGTATAAGGGCAGATTCCAAGCGAACACCGAGGTGGGATTGAAGTTGGTCGCCGCCACGATGATGCGGTCGGGACGCCCCAAATCCAACATCAGCACAAACAGGCCGCCCGCCAACATGGCAATTGAGAGCATCCCGGCCAACGGTGCGCGCGGCTTGTACACAGTCTGTCCGAACACGGAGCCAATGGCGGCGATATTGAGCACGCCGGAAGCTGCGACAATCAGAAAGATGGCGAACACATGCGGCATACCCCACACGATCTGGTTGTTCATGCCGGTGATGATGTGGCCGTGGTGCTCCATCTGTTGCATGGCATATAAGCCGATGCTGACTACCAGCGCCCCCAGTGCGAGCAGGATGTAATACAGCGGGCTTCTTGATTTTGGCAAAGTATAGCTGGACATTTATAGCCCCTGGTAACGAACGCCGGTGTTTAATTTCAGATCGGCGCGCAATTGTGTGGAGGAGACACTGTGCACTTTTTGTGCGATCTCGCTGGATGGGTCATTCAGATCACCAAACAAGATGACGTGATTCGTACACGCTTCGGCACAGGCGGGTTTTCCACCTTGATCAATGCGATGCACGCACAAGGTGCAACTCTCCACGGTTCCCTTGCCACGCGGCACATCTGGGTGCTGGTCGCTCAACGGCTCATGCACGAAGGAACGTGCTTTGTATGGACAAGCCATCATGCAATAGCGGCAACCGATGCAACGGTGTTTGTCCACCAGCACGATGCCATCGGCACGCTTGAAGGAAGCATTGGTTGGACACACATCCACGCAGGGCGGATTTTCACAATGCTGGCACATCATCGGCAACGAAACCGGTCTGCCGCTGTTGATGTCTTTAATTTCAATCTTGCGAATCCATTGCGAATCAGTGGCAGCCGTGCCACCGGACAGGCCGTTCTCTTTGTTGCACGCCGTCACACAATCGTTACAGCCAGGCTTACACAGGGCGGTGTCAATCAACATGCCCCAGCGCACTTTGCTACTGGCTGCAGCCGTACTGCCATGTGCCACTTGGAATAGCAACATGCCAGGTGCAATAGCCACTGCCGCCGCCCCCACCGAGGTTTTCAGAAAATTCCTGCGATCCATGTTCATGTCGCTCATTTCTCATTCCTCTGCTGCAACCATGCGCTCTTACGCTTACCAGAATGACACTCGAAACAATCCAGCTTGACTGCTTCGTACTTGTGGCAAGCCACGCAGAAGCTGTCATTACGGGCGATCACGCTGTCATCCTTCACGCTGGCGTGACACTCGATGCAATTTTTTAAGCTAATCTGATCATCGCGTATACCCTTGCGCAAGGTCTCATCGCGCTGGTGCTTCAATAGATGCATGTGGTTCTTGCGCATCCACTGCGTATCTTTCACGCACTCACCTCCCTTGCCGATGTCAATTTTAGGCAGACTCGACTCTGCCGCCCATAGCTCGGGAACACAGAGACACAAGAGCAGAAGCACGAGACGTTTCATCACTCACCCAAGCCCATTTGAATGTAGCCTGTTGGGCAAACATCAGCACAGATATGACATCCGATGCACTTGTTATAGTCGGTGTCCACATATCGGCCGAGGGTTGACTTGGCTTTGGGAACTCGGAATACCGCAGTTTGCGGACAATACATCACACAATTGTCACACTCGAAGCACATACCACAACTCATACAGCGTTTGGCTTCCGCCACTGCTTGTTCTTGCAATAACACACCCAAGCGGTCATCAAAGTTACCCAAGGCCTCTTGTTCGCTTAAGGTGACAACAGCGCGTTTGTTGCGCGACACGATAGCAAAGTGTCCTTTGAATAATTTATCGTGCGGGATGATGTAGCGATCCGAGCGGTTATCAAAATTATGGATGGCCAAATTAGATTTATCCGTACCGCGCAGTGGTTCGTGGGTATCCTTAACTTCGAGCCCCTTCTCTGCCATCTTGCGCATCAGATCAAATTGGTGCGCATCAATCTTAGGCCGCTTTTCCAAGTCCA
>JAVHQJ010000151.1:0-2885 GCA_036171075.1 Sideroxydans sp.
AATCCGCCATAGCCTGTCGCCTCGGGAATACCCGACTTTTGTAACAAGGGCAACGCCCCGCCCCCCGCCCCCAAGAACACAAATCCCGCATCAATCGTTTTGGTTTTTTCGCTGTGGTTGTCTTTCACGCGCACATGCCAACGCCCATCGCCATGCTGCTTGAGCGCCGTGATGGTGTGGCTTAATTTCAATTCAAAATGCGGCTGCTTAAGCAGAGACTTCACCAGTTTGCGCGTCAAAAATCCGAAGTCCACATCGGTGCCGTGCTTAACTTGAGTGGCGGCCAACTTTTCAGATGCCTTGCGTTGCCCCATCACCAGCGGCATCCATTGCTGCAACACTGCATGGTCTTCGCTGTATTCCATCTCTTCAAATAAATGATGCGTGTGCAACGCCGCAAAACGCTTGCGCAAAAAAGCCACGTCCACTTCGCCTTGCACAAAACTTTGGTGATAAACGGGATTGATAAACTTTTCCGGCGCGGGCAACAAACCTTCATCCACCAAGTACGACCAGAACTGTAAAGATAATTCAAACGCAGCGTTAATTTCCAAGGCGCGATCAATCTTCACACTGCCATCAGGCTGTTCAGGGGTGTAGTTCAACTCGCAATATCCCGCGTGTCCTGTACCCGCATTGTGCAAAGCGTGCGAACTTTCATTCGCCACCTTGGCTTGGCGCTCCACCATCTCAATTTTCAACGACGGGTCGAGCTGCGATAACAACTTGCCTAAAGTCGCACTCATCACGCCTGCACCCACTAGCAACACATCTACTTTTTTAGCTGACATAAACAAATCCTTAAACTATTTCGTCATTCCGACGCAGGCCGGAATCCAGCAAAAAACAAATTCCGCGTAGCGGACAAAACCATTCATGCGACTCGCTACGCGAGGATTTTTTCATCAACTGGATTCCGGCCTGCGCTGGAATGACGGCCTATGAAAATAGTGTCGCATTTTACCTGTTCATCTCCGCCAACATCTTCTCCAATCGTTTCACCGAGACGATGACGGGCGTCTTCAATTCCTGTGCGAACAGCGACACGCGCAACTCCTGCACCATCCACCCAAAGTCCGTCAGTCGCGCATCCACCTCGCCCTGCTGCGCAGTGAGCTTGCGCCCCCATTGCTGCAACAGCGGATTCAGCTGCGCCAGATTTTGAGCGTCACGCGCTGGATTCGCCTTCAACTTTTCCAAGCGCACATTGATCGCCTTCAGATAGCGCGGCATGTGCTGCATACGTTCATACGGCGTGCGCCCCACCCATTCCTTGCCCAGCAACCATTCGCACTGGCTGCGGATGTCCTGTAGCGCCTGGGTGTGCGCATTCGACACGTTACTGGCGGAGCCAGCCGTTTGCGGGAGAATGCGCGACGCGGCCACTCCCTTACCTTTCGGCTGTGCTGTACCTTCATGTGGCCGCGCCTTGAACTGCGGCAACGTCTTTTGCAAAACATGGTGCTCGGCTAACACCACCGCCACCAAGCGTGCAATCTCTTGCGCCACCAGATTCAAGCGCGCCTTCGCATCCTTGCAGCGCTCGGCGAACGCTTTTTCAGTCTCGGGCAAGGGCTCGTTCAGTGAACAGCGGTCGAAAGTCAGCGCGATGATCTGCCGCTGCAAATCTTGTTGCGAACCGAAAGGGAGAAACTGCATAGACATCGCTTGCAGCCCCGGCAGATTTTTCTCCAGATACTTCACCTGCTCTTTCAGCGCCAACATGAACAAGCGACGCAGCCCCAAACGATGCACCGCCTGCGCTTCTTCGCGCGTGTCAAAACTCTGCAAGCTCACCGCATCGCCCTCATCTACCAAGGCATTGAACACCGTGATGGTCTGGCCTGCGCGTTGCTCGGTGCGGGTGGTGGGGAAGTCGCCGAAGTTCCATGAGGTATGGCGAGGAAATTCAGAAGGTTCCCTCACCCCACCCCCTCTCCCAAAGGGCGAGGGGCTAAAAACAGCGAGCAACTCTGACTCCCTCTCCCCCCGGGAGAGGGCTGGGGTGAGGGAACCCTCTTGTTTTTTGAACGCCCATTCCCCCCTCAACGCCGCAAAATTGCGCGACATCCCCAGCTGCCGTCCATGCTCATCCACCACGCGGAAATTCATCAGCAGATGTGGCGGTAGCTGCTCCAAGCGGAATGCATCCAGCGGCACTTCAATCTGTCTTTGCTCGCGGATGAATCTGGCCAAGGCTTGCAACAACGGCGTATCGGAAGGCTTCACCGACCCCGCGAAGAATGCCGCGAACTCTGGTACCGGCACACAGTTACGGCGCAATTTCTGCGGCAAGGATTTAACCAACTGCGCGACCTTCTCCGCCAATACACCGGGCACCAGATATTCGCAGCGCGCCGCCGACACTTGATTCAACAAGGCTTGCGGCACGGTCAGCGTCACGCCGTCGTCGCTCTTGCCCGGCGCGAAGTTGTACGCCATCGCATAGCTCACGTTGTTCATCACCAGCTGCGGCGGGAACTGTTCGGTGGTGATACCTGCCGCTTCGTGGCGCATCAGGTCGTCTTTTTTGAGGTACAGCAACTTGGGTTGCTCGCGCTCCGCTTCCTTGCGCCACTTCTCAAAGGCCGCACCGTTGTGCATACCAGCGGGGATGCGCTGGTCGTAGAAGGCGAAGATGAGTTCGTCATCTACCAACACATCAGGGCGACGCGATTTGTGTTCCAGTGCCTCGATGTCCTCGATCATTTTTTGGTTGTGCGCGAAGAATGGTGCTGTCGTATTGAACTCGCCATTCACCAGCGCTTGGCGGATGAACACCTCGCGCGACTCCTCGGGATTCATCGGCCCGTAATGCACGCGCTTCTTGGGGTTGATGAGCAGGCCGAACAGCGTGCTGCGTTCCCACGCCGCCACCTGCGCCG
>JAVHQJ010000152.1:0-2881 GCA_036171075.1 Sideroxydans sp.
CTGCAAGGGCTGGAAGTGGTGCGCATCATCGAGGGGCGTGAATGACCGCGCAGCCCAAGCCGCTGCGCATCAAGCGCCTGTCGCTTACTGACTTCCGCGCCTTCCCCGGTCCAGCTCCGGTGCATTTCGATCTCGACGGCAAGAACCTGCTGGTCTATGGCGAAAACGGCGCGGGCAAGTCGTCAATATTTCATGCCCTGGGTGGTTTCTTCGCACTCAAACCACCGCGTGCCTTGCGCGAACACAAGAATGTGTTCTCCGGCCTGGCGGATGCAGACTGTCGGGTAAGCGTCGAATTCACCGATGGCAGCGCACCGGTGGAATGGACGGTCTCCAGTCATCCGGGCTCCTTGCGCGGAAAATCACCCGACCTGCGCGTCACCGAGGCGGCGCTTCGACGGGCGTGCCTGGATTACCGGTCGCTGCTGGATACCAACTACAAGCAAGGAGCAGGGGCGATCAACCTGTTCGATATCTCCGTCGAACATCTCTTGCGCGATTACCCGGTGACGGTTTCAGGCGGTTCGAGCACCACCATCGGCGAGTTGTGGAACAAGGTACTGAGCAGTAAACCCAGCCAGCACACCAGTGCTGCCATCACCCGCATCAACCAAGCGTGCGTGGAATTCAATACCGCTTTCCGTAGTGCTTTTCCTGTGCTGATCCCGCTGATCAACGAACTGATGCAGTTGCTGGGCTGGCGAGACGTGGAACTGAAAGGCTTCAATACGCCGGGGCTCACTTACAACAATGCCCGACTCAAGCAGAACCGCGCGGTCGATGGGCAGAAGTTGATCCCCGAGCTGAGTTTCCGCAACCACCCTCTGCAAACGCCCCAATTGTTCCTGAACGAAGCTCGCCTGTCGGCGCTGGGCTTGGCCATCTACCTCGCCGGCCGGTTGGCCTGTACCCCCACGGCTACCGCCACGGCCTTGAAACTACTGGTGCTGGACGATGTATTGATTGGCCTCGACCACTCCAATCGACTGCCGGTGCTGGATGTTCTTCAAACGAAGTTTGCCGATTGGCAGATTGTGCTGCTCACACACGACCGCAATTGGTTCGACCTGGGGCGCTCGCATTTGTCGGAAGCCGCTTGGAGGTGCGTGGAGGTTTTCGAAGGTGACGGCGCGGCGGTTGCCCCTATTCCCATTGTTCGTGCGACGCAAAACAGGCCAGCCCGTGCCTTGTTGGCCAAAGCCAAAGAACTGGTCCAAACACCTTACGTTGAAGCTGCAGCTAACTATGCGCGGCAGGCTTTTGAACTGGGAGTGCGTGCGGCTTGCGAGGTGAAAGGAATCGCTATGCCGTTTCGCGTTTATCCGAAAACCGACAAGCCGCCGCTTCAAGCCCAAGATTTTCTTGACAAGCTCAAGCAATGGCCGGGATCGAATGCCGTTCCTAAAGCAGATTGGGATACCGCGCTCACTCGTTTGGAAACCCTCAAGAACGTAGTGATGAACCCATACTCGCACCCTAGCGCGCCAAATATTCCAAAGCAGGAGGTTGGGCAGGCGATTGATGCCGTTGACAAATTCCTCGAACTGGTGAGGAGGAGCTGACCCCCCTTGTAATGTTGTATGTTGTTGTATTACACATAACAACATACAACACATTACACGCCGAGTTATTTACGCCTCCATCATCGCCCATCTGCGTGTGGTGACTCTCACATCAACGAGGGTCAGTCTTCGGACTCGTCTTGCAAAACCGTCTCGTAGTCCTGACCGCCGTAGAAGATGCCGATAATAGAAACCATCTCGGCATCTACGGCGAAGGCGATCACGGCCCGCTTCTTGTGGTTCGTAATACGCAGGCCGGGGCGAATGTCATCGCGTTTGGTGCCGCGATGGGGAAAGGTTTTCAGGCTCTCGCAGTAGGTAACGATAGCCTCGGTATAGCGTGCCGCAATGTCGGGCGATGCCGCGGCGGCGATATAGCGGTATAGCGCCGCAAGTTGTTTCTCGGCCTCCGGCGAGAAAACGACGCGGTAGATCATCGCACCTTGGCATGCTCGGCCGCCAGCCTGGCGCGAACATGGTCAGTGGTGACGGCGCGCGATGGGTCGGTCTTCAACGCATCGTAGGCCGGGCCAACCTGGTCGCGCAGCCAGCTTTCCACGGCTCGATCACGTGCCATCAATGCACGCAGCCCGTCACGGATGACTTCGCTTTCCGTCGCGTACTCGCCGGCCACAACCTTGGCCTTCACCACGTCTGCCATTTCATTCGGCAGGGTGATGCTGAATTGCTGTGTCGTTCGCATGGTGCACCTCCAATCGCAAGCGTAGGATTAAATCCTATAACTCTCGTCGGCTGGTGTCCAGAGAACTCCAAGGCAGTGGTTTTACCCCTGCCCCTTGAGGATCAAACGCGGCCGTTTGGCTCCCTTCCCCGCTGGCGGGGAAGGGCGGGGGGAAGGGGTGAGGCGCGTGGGGAAGCGTGGAGCTTCGGGTTCGGCGGAAAAATGTTCCGCGATAGTCGACAAAAGGTCTGGTTGGTGGCGCACTCGATCTGCCTGACGGTAACAATGTGGTCGCTTCCCGGACAACTGCCGCAGATTTGGGTCAAAGTGGTCGTACATCGCCGGTTGTGTCCAGACTTCTGCCGCCGTCTCGTCTATCGTGTGCTTTTTTCTTGCTACTCTGGCACGCCCCAGACGGGTGACAACAAAGCGTCAACGGCATAGCGGAATATTGCGGCAACATGGCGGATGCAATGACGTGTAACCATATGATTACACGCACATAGCAGCTATAATGCGGCCGAATAACTCGGACTCATAATCCTTTGGTCCAGGGTTCAAGTCCCTGCGGGCCACCAATTCTACAAAGGCTTCCGTCGCTGGAAGCCTTTTCCTTGTGCGCTATGCCGGGCGCAAA
>JAVHQJ010000153.1:0-13348 GCA_036171075.1 Sideroxydans sp.
GCAACAGACCGTCGATACCGCCCAAGTCAACGAATGCGCCGTAGTCGGTGATATTCTTGACGATACCCTTAACGATTGCGCCTTCTTTCAGATTCTCCAGCATGGACTCACGATCAGCGCCCTGAGTCGCTTCCAGCACAGCACGGCGAGAAACCACCACGTTGTTGCGTTTGCGATCTAGCTTGATGACCTTCAATTCCATGGTCTTGTTTTCGTAGGGTGTGGTGTCCTTGACTGGACGTGTATCCACCAAAGAACCCGGCAAGAATGCACGGATACCGTTAACCATAGCAGTCAGACCGCCCTTGACCTTGCCGCTGACGTAACCTTCAACGATACGGCCTTCTTCCATCGCTTGTTCCAGATCGATCCAAGCAGCGAGGCGTTTCGCCTTTTCACGCGACAAACGCGTTTCGCCGTAACCGTTCTCCAGAGACTCGATAGCGACAGTGACAAAGTCACCCGCCTTCACTTCGATGTTACCTGCTGCGTCTTTGAATTCTTCAACAGGAATTAAACTTTCGGACTTTAGTCCAGCATTCACTACCACCACGCTCTGCTCAACGCGAACGACTTGAGCGGTAATCAATTCACCTGCGCGCATTTCTTTACGCGTTAGGCTTTCTTCAAACAGGGAGGCAAAACTTTCCATTTCAGCGACAGCGGTCATTTTAGATGTACTTTCAAAGGCAATCCCGGGTGAGCGGGGGTTAGTTATAAAACCCAAACAGAAAGGCTTCTATTTGGACTCGTGTTGCAACACTTGGTAGCGATCTAACACTTCCTGCACCGCCTGCTCGATGTTCAGAGGAGTCGTATCCAGCAAGCTCGCACCTTGCGCCTGTTGCAGAGGAGCCACGCTACGTTGAGTATCTCGCTCGTCACGCGCCTGTATGTCCTGCAAAAGGGCCGCGATACTACCACCCATGCCTTTAGCTTTCAACTGCTTATATCGTCTTTCCGCGCGCGCGGAGGCTGAAGCAGTGAGGAATATCTTGAGTTTCGCATCGGGAAACACCACCGAAGCCATGTCGCGCCCATCGGCCACCAAGCCTGGTGCACGGCGGAAAGCGCGCTGCTTATCCAGCAAAGCGGCTCTAACCATCGGCAAAGCGGCTATTTTGGAGGCGGCAGAGCCCGCCTCTTCGGTGCGCAATTCATCCCCGACCTTGCCTCCATCCAGCCAAATGTCTTCCCCTTCGAAGCGGATATCGACTTCGCCAGCCAACTCGGCCAATGTTGCCTCTGCATCAAGCGCCAAACCGCGTCTTTGCGCTGCTAGCCCCAACAAACGGTATAAAGCACCGCTATCCAGGTAGTGCATGCCGAGTACTGTCGCCACCCGTTGGGCAACCGTCCCCTTGCCAGAAGCCGAGGGACCGTCGATGGCGATAACCGGAACGGCTTGCGTCACCTTGGCAAATTCGGCGAAATAATTGGGGAACGTTTTGGCGACGCATTGCGGGTCGTTGATACGAATACCCGCACCACCAAATGCCGCCAGTGAGAAACACATCGCCATGCGGTGGTCATCATAGGTATCGATAGCAGCATGTTTGATCTGTGCAGGCGGAGTGATGCGGATATAGTCCGCCCCTTCTTCCACCGTTGCCCCCACCTTGCGCAACTCGGTCGCCATCGCCGCGATGCGGTCAGTCTCTTTCACGCGCCAACTGGCGATGTTACGCAAGGTGGTCGTTCCATCGGCGAACAGTGCCGCCACCGCCAGCGTCATCGCCGCATCGGGGATGTGGTTGCAGTCGAGGTCGATGGCCGTGAGCTTGCCGCTTGTAGGTGCATGTGCAATCGTAAAGTTAGGTCCAGTTGCAATACGCGCGCCCATCTTCTCTAGTGCCTCTGAGAAGCGTACGTCACCCTGAATACTGTTGCGCCCCATTCCTTCCACACTCACTGGCCCTCCACCAATTGCTCCAGCCGCAAGAAAATAAGACGCAGAAGACGCATCGCCTTCGACATGAATTTCTCTTGGAGAAATATAGCGACTACCTGCATTCACTGTAAAACTTCGCCATACGTCATGTTCCTCGAGATTCTTTGAATGAATTTGCATTACTTCTGGAACAAAGACTGCTGGGCCGATACGTTCAGGACGCTGCACCACCACACCAAAACGCGCCATCATTGCCAACGTGATCTCAATGTATGGCTTAGAGATTAATTCACCGATTACTTCTACCTTCACAGCTCTATTTAGCAAAGGCAAAGCCATCAACAGCCCTGTCAGAAATTGGCTCGATACATCGCCGCGAACTTGTGCAGTGTCGCCCGCCAACTTGGCTGGCGATATCTGTAATGGCGGGAAACCTTCTTTGTCTAGGTATTTGATGTCTGCGCCCAGCTGGCGCAAAGCATCTACGAGATCCCCGATGGGACGTTCATGCATGCGTGGCACACCTGACAATTCGTAACGACCACCTGACAACGCCAACGCCGCAGTCAAAGGGCGGAATGCGGTACCTGCGTTACCAAGGAATAACTTTGCATCTTTATTCGGAAAGTCGCCGCAGCAACCAGTAATTCGATACACACGATAAGTCTCATCACCAACTAATTCAATTTTCACGCCCAATGTGATTAACGCTTCCAACATACGTTTGGTATCGTCAGATTCGAGCAGGTCGCGCACCTCTGTCACATCATCTGCAAGCGCAGCCAACAAGAGCACGCGATTGGAGATGCTCTTGGAGCCAGGCAGACGCACAGTGCCGTGCGCAGACATCAAAGGAGGGAGTTCGATAAATTCAGAATGAGTCATGTTGCACTTTCAAAGTCACGTCATTCCCGCGCAGGCGGGAATCCAGTCATTCAAATCATTTCCCGCAACGCGGGTCAAAACCAACGGCCTATTTAATCAAACCGCTGGATTCCCGCCTGCGCGGGAATGACAAATCTATTTTTGCACCCAAGCACTGCGCACTTCGCGCGCGAGGCTGAATATCTCTTCCAGCTTGGCGGCATCGTTGCGCTCTAAGGCTTGATGGAGGACGTACAGTTCGGCGGCGTATTGTTGCAGTTCGACCATGAGGGCATCGCGATTCGCCATGCAGATGTCGCGCCACATCTCGGGTGAACTGGCAGCGATACGGGTGAAATCGCGAAAGCCACTCGCCGCGAAAGACAGCAGTTGGTCTTTGTTGTCGCGCTTGGCCAAGTCATGCACCAAGGCAAATGAAAGCAGATGCGGCAGATGGCTCACTGCGGCGAACACGGTATCGTGCTGCTCGGCAGTCAACTCGCTTACATTTGCCCCGCATATTTCCCATGCCTTGCGGATACGTGCCACGGCCTCTTTGGAATTCTCTGGCAACGGCGTAAGCACCACGCGCTTGCCTTGATATAAATCGGCAAGTGCGGCCGATGCGCCGCTCTTCTCACCGCCCGCGATGGGATGAGCAGGAACGAATTGTGAAAGTTTATTGCCGAGATGAGCACGTGCCGCCGCCACCACGTCGCCCTTGGTACTGCCGCCATCGGTGACCAAAGTATTAGCACCAAGATGCGGGGCGATGCGCTTGAATATCTCCGCCATCTGCGCCACCGGCGTGGCGACCAGCACGATATCGGCATCCCCCACTTCGCGCGCCACTTCGTCACCGATGCGATCAAGGATGCCGAGTTGCTTGGCTTCGTTCAAGGTCGCCGCACTGCGCCCAAAGCCGACGACTTCCGTCGCCACCCCCGCCTTGCGCAATGCTAATGAGAATGACCCGCCGATCAATCCAACGCCGAAGATGACGATTTTTTGAAAGGCGGGTTGCATGGATTACAGCGTTCTTCCGATCGCGCCTGCGATCACGCCCAGCGTACCCATGAGCTTCTTCAACTCATCGGGTGTCAATGCTTGATCCGCATCGCACCATGCATCGCATGGGCTGGGGTGCATCTCGATCAACAGACCATCCGCACCCGCTGCGATAGCGGCTTGCGACAATGCCGGCACCATCCACGCCTTACCGCCTGCGTGTGAAGGATCGACGATGACGGGCAAGTGGGTTTCTTTCTTCAGCACGGGGATCGCTGTCACATCCAGCACGTTACGGTATGCCGTCTCAAAAGTGCGGATACCGCGTTCGCAGAAGATGATGTTGTGGTTACCACCCGCTGCGATGTATTCCGCTGACATCAGCCATTCGCTGATAGTGGCGGACATACCGCGCTTAAGAATGACAGGCTTGTTGGTGCGACCGATTTCTTTGAGTAGATCAAAGTTCTGCATGTTGCGCGTGCCAATTTGAATCACGTCCACGTCATATTCCATGAACGCATCAATCTGACGCGCATCCATCAATTCAGTGACGATAGGCAACTTGAATTTATCTGCTGCCTTACGGAACATATCCAGACCTTCCACACCGTGCCCTTGAAAAGCATAAGGGCTGGTGCGTGGTTTGAACGCGCCACCGCGCATCAAACGACATCCTGCTGCCTTCACATACTTGGCAGACAAATCCATTTGCTCTTGTGTTTCGACCGAGCAAGGGCCGCCGATAATTTGAATCTGGTTGCCGCCAATTGGCACGCCCGCCACGTCAATCACCGTGTTTTGTTTGTGCGCTTCACGCGACACGATCTTGTATTGCTTGGCGATGTGCATTGCTGACTCAACACCTGGTAGCGAAGTGAACATGTCTGCTGCCAACTTACGTTCATCACCAATTGCGCCGATAACTGTACGTTCGATGCCGCGCGACACATTTGCTTTCAAACCTGCTGTTTCAAGCTTCTTTACAACTGTACCAACTTGTTCGTCTGTGACTTCTGGGCCCATTACGATGATCATTTTTGTTCTCCAATTGCCTGCTTCAAAGCAGTTAAAAATTTAGCGTTTTCACTTTCAAGACCGATGCTTACGCGAAGCCAATCAGCCATATCGTAGTTTGCTATCGGGCGTACGATTACGCCCAGTTCAAGTAAGCGTCGGTACATCGCCGTCGCCCCGCCGATGCGGAACGCCACAAAATTGCCAAACGAGGGAATGTATTCCAAGCCCAATTTAGTTAAGCCTTCGGTGATTTGCACCATGCCGCGCTGATTCAATTCAAAGGTGCGTTTAACAAACGAAACATCGCGCAACGCCGCTACCGCTGCCGCCTGCGCCACGCTATTCACATTAAATGGTTGACGTACGCGATTCATCATGTCCGTCACTTGCTCATGCGCCATGGCATAGCCCACGCGCAAACCCGCCAAACCATAGGCTTTAGAGAAAGTGCGCGAGATAATGAGGTTGGGAAATTCCTTCAACCAACTGATGCTGTCGTAGCGCTTATCTTCAGGTAGATATTCGTTATATGCCTCATCTAACACAACCAAGATATTGGCCGGCAACTGACGCAGAAACGATTGCAATTCCTGCGCCGTCAAAAATGTACCCGTCGGATTATTAGGATTGGCGATGAACACAATTTTTGCTTTGTTATCTTGTGCGGCTTGGCGCATTGCATCCAAGTCGTGTCCAAATTTAATCGCGGGAACGCTAATGCCTGTTGCACCAACTGCTTGTGAAGCCAGTGCATAGACAGCGAACGCATGCGCCGAGTAGACCACCTTATCGCCTGGTGCTAAAAACGCGCGCGCCGCCAACTCTAATAAATCATTAGAGCCATTACCCAAAGTGATGCTGGCATGCGTCACACCGTAACGTTTCACTAATGCGTCTTTTAGATCAAAGCCATTCCCATCAGGATACAGAGCGATCGACTTAATCGCCTCCTGCATAGCGGCCATCGCCGCTGGGCTCGCGCCTAATGGATTTTCATTCGACGCCAACTTAACGATGCCCGTAATACCCAACTCACGCTCCAACTCGGCGATGGGTTTCCCCGGCTGATAAGGCGCGATTGAGCGTATATAAGATGGTGCTAAATCACAGTAATTCATTTCCCAACCTTGCATGAAAAAATGGTTATACAGCCACTGGGTATGAGCCCAGCACTTTGACGAATGCGGCAATTTGTTTGAGTTGCAACAATGCAGCCGCTACTTTCGCATCCGATTGATGACCTTCTATATCAACGTAAAAAACGTACTCCCACAATCCGGTGCGGGATGGGCGCGACTCCAGCTTCGTCATCGACACGCCATTGTTTGCCAGCGGCGCCAGCAAATCGTGCATCGCGCCAGGACGATTCGGCGCTGACATAGCCAGCGACGTTCTATCTTTACCCGAGGGAGCGACCTCTTGCTTGCCGATGAGCAAGAAACGCGTGGTGTTGCGCGCATCATCTTCAATGTTCTGCGACAGCACTTTCAGCTTGAAATGCGGCGCTGCCTGCGCGCCCGCAATCGCCGCCGAGAACGACTCATCAGCCGCCAAACGTGCGGCATCCGCATTGCTACTCGCAGTGATACGTTCAACCTGCGGTAGATGCGCATTCAACCAGCCTTGGCATTGCCCAAAAGATTGCGGATGCGAATAGACTTTGCGAATCATGCTCAAGTCGTTTTCATTCGACAGCAGACATTGATGTACCTGTAGCAACACTTCACCGCAGATATTCAAATTGCTATTCAACAACAAATCCAGAGTACGACCAATCGCGCCCTCGGTTGAGTTTTCGACAGGAACTAAACCGTAATTTGCCGCGCCGTTTTCCACCGCAGTGAAGACACCGTCGATGGTGTCTGCTGGTACGCCCGTTGTCGCCTGACCGAAACGCTGCCACACCGCCGCTTCGCTAAATGTTCCGCGCGGCCCTAAATACGCCACGCGTAAAGGTGCTTCCAAGGCACGGCATTGCGACATGATTTCAGTAAAGAGTTGCGTGACACCTTGTTTGGACAACGGTCCTGCATTGGCATCTGCCATGCGCTGCAACACTTGCGCTTCACGCTCCGGCCGCAACACAGCACCTGCACCTTTGACATGTCCAATGTTTTGCGCTAACGCTGCCCGTTGATTAAATAGCTTGAGCAATTCATCATCAATGCCATCAATCTGCGAGCGAAATTTTTTCAAATCGTCAGACATGAAAAATCAAGCCTTGCGCTGTGCGAATTCGCTCATAAAGTCGGCGAGTGCTTGAACGCCAACCAGCGGCATCGCATTGTAAATAGAAGCGCGCATGCCACCCGCCAGCTTATGACCTTTGAGTTGCATCAAGCCACGCGCTTCCGCTTGCTTGAGAAATTCAGCATCCGTCGCTGCGTCTCGTGTCTTGAAAGGAACGTTCATTCTGGAACGATCTGCCTTTGCCACTGGACATTGATAAATACCGTGGCTTGCATCAATCGTTTGATAGAGCAAATTAGACTTGGCGATATTCGCCTGTTCCATCTTCGCCACGCCGCCATTCTGCTTCAACCATTGAAACACCAAGCCCGCCATATAGATGCCATAGGTCGGCGGTGTGTTGTACATGGAATCATTGTCAGCATGCGTCTTGTAGTCGAGCATGGTGGGCAAACGCGCATCGGCATGCCCCAGCAAATCCTCACGCACAATGACCAAGGTCAGCCCTGCTGGGCCGATGTTCTTTTGCGCCCCCGCATAGATAAGACCAAACTTCGATATGTCGATTTCACGCGACAAGATATTGGAGGACATATCCGCCACCAAAGGCACATCACCTGTCTTGGGAATCCAATTGAACTCGACGCCGCCAATCGTTTCATTTGGCGTGTAATGCACATAGGCCGCGTCTTTATTTAACTTCCAAGTATTGAAAGCAGGAACGTAAGTGCAATTCTTATCATTGTTATCCGCGACCACATTCACATTGCAAAATTTCTTCGCTTCATTGATGGCCTTCTTCGACCATTCGCCCGTATTCACGTAATCAGCCACGCCCTTACCACGCAACAAATTCAGCGGAATCATAGAGAATTGCAGATGCGCGCCGCCTTGCAGGAACAACACCTTGTAGTTCTTTGGAATAGACAACAAGTCACGCAAATCTGCTTCGGCTTGCGCCGCGATGCCCATGAATTCCTTGCCGCGATGCGACATCTCCATCACCGACATGCAGCTGCCGTGCCAGTTAAGCAATTCCGCTTGGGCTTGCTGCAATACCTCTTTGGGTAGCACTGCTGGGCCTGCGCTGAAGTTGTAAATAATCATTCTGCACCTCCTACGTCGAATCCTTCTACCACCGTATCTTCCGTTTCAGCGATACGGCTCAAGCCTGCCAACTTCTCGCCTTTTTCCAAATTGATGAGCGTGACACCTTGTGTAGCGCGACTCATTTCGCGAATCTCGCTGACACGCGTGCGAATCAACACACCATTTGTGCCAATGAGCATGATTTCATCATCTGGTTGCACCAACGTAGCCGCCACCACCTTGCCATTACGATCGGAAGTCTGAATCGCCATCATGCCTTGTGTGCCACGACCATGACGCGTGTATTCAGTAATTGGCGTGCGCTTGCCGTAACCATTTTCAGTCGCAGTCAACACACTTTGCTGTTCGTTTTCCGCCACCAACAACGCGATTACTTTGCCGCCTTTGGACAGATTCATGCCGCGCACACCACGCGTTACACGCCCCATCGAACGCACATCGTTCTCATCAAATCGCACTGCCTTGCCTTCGTTAGAGAACAACATCACATCATGTTGACCATCGGTCAGCGCCACACCAATGAGGAAGTCACCCTCATCCAAATTGATAGCGATGATGCCAGCCTTACGTGGGTTAGCGAAGTCAGATAAAGGCGTTTTCTTCACCGTGCCGTCAGTCGTTGCAAAGAATACGAATTGATTTTCGGAGAATTCTTTAACCGGCAAGATAGCGTTGATTTGCTCACCTGCTTCCAGCGGCAGCAAGTTCACAATCGGCTTACCGCGACTAATGCGCGTACCCAACGGCACTTCATAAACCTTCAACCAATAGACGCGACCACGGTTAGAGAAGCACAAGATGTTGTCGTGCGTGTTGGCAATGAACAGGTTATCGACGAAATCGTCTTCCTTGGTCGAAGCCGCTTGCTTGCCGCGTCCGCCGCGTTTTTGCGCGCGATATTCGTCTAGCTTCTGCGCCTTCATATAACCCGTATGAGATAAGGTAACCACCACATCTTCTGGGGTAACAAAGTCTTCCATACTCATGTCTTGCGTGTACGTGACGATCTCGCTGCGGCGTTTGTCGCCGAACTGCGAACGGATGGTCACCAACTCGTCGCTGATGATCTGCGTCACGCGGGCAGGTTTCGCCAAGATATCCAACAAGTCGGCGATCTTGTCCATCACCTCGCGGTACTCGCCCACGATCTTGTCTTGCTCCAAACCAGTCAGGCGTTGCAGACGCAGTTCCAAGATAGCTTGCGTCTGTGCATCCGACAAGAAGTAGCCGCGATCCTTGCCCGTACCTACCAGACCGAACTCAGGTGCCAGTCCATCAGGACGCGAGGCGTCGCTGACGCGGCTCAACATATCTTCCACCAGCGACGAACGCCACGAACGTGCCATCAACTCGCGCTTCGCATCAGCGGGTGTCGGGGCGGCTTTGATGAGGGCGATAATCTCGTCCACGTTGGACAAGGCGACGGCCAGACCTTCCAAGATGTGACCGCGCTCGCGTGCCTTGCGCAGTTCGAAAATAGTGCGGCGTGTCACGACTTCGCGACGATGACGCAAGAACGCTTCGATGACTTGCTTCAGATTGAGCAGCTTGGGCTGACCATCAACAATCGCGACCATGTTGATACCGAAACTGTCTTGCAGTTGGGTCTGCTTGTACAGATGGTTGAGTACGACTTCCGGCATCTCGCCGCGACGCAACTCGATGACTGCACGCATACCAGATTTATCCGACTCGTCGCGGATCTCGGTGATGCCTTCAATCTTCTTCTCGCGCACCAACTCACCCACCTTGATGAGTAGGTTCGCTTTGTTCACTTGGTAAGGCAGCTCGTCGATGATGATGGCCTGACGGTCGCCCTTGCCGATGTCTTCGAAGTGGGTGCGGCCGCGCATCACCACGCGACCACGCCCCGTACGGTAGCCTTCCTTCACGCCCGAGAGACCGTAGATGATGCCGGCGGTCGGGAAGTCGGGTGCAGGCACCAACTCGATCAACTCTTCAATGTCCATCTCTGGATTGCGCAGCAACGCGAGGCACGCATCCACCACCTCGGTCATGTTGTGCGGCGGGATGTTGGTCGCCATACCCACGGCGATACCCGACGAACCGTTCACCAACAGATTAGGGAA
This sequence comes from Sideroxydans sp., assembly GCA_036171075.1. GTDB lineage: Bacteria > Pseudomonadota > Gammaproteobacteria > Burkholderiales > Gallionellaceae > Sideroxyarcus. The sequence continues at coordinate 10,174 of JAVHQJ010000153.1, forward strand.
ACGTGCAGGGAACACCAGCGGCTCATGCTCCGAACCGTCGTAGTTTGGGCCAAAATCCACCGTCTCTTTATCGAGGTCTTCCAGCAATTGATGCGCGATCTTTGCCATGCGGATCTCGGTGTAACGCATCGCCGCCGCGTTATCGCCGTCCACCGAACCGAAGTTACCTTGACCATCCACCAGCGTGTAACGCAACGAGAAATCCTGCGCCATACGCACGATGGTGTCGTACACCGCCGTATCGCCGTGCGGATGGTACTTACCGATCACATCACCAACGATACGCGCCGATTTCTTGTAAGCACGGTTCCAATCGTTGGAGAGCTCGTGCATCGCAAACAGCACGCGGCGATGGACGGGTTTCAAACCGTCACGCACATCTGGCAAGGCACGACCCACGATCACGCTCATCGCGTAATCGAGGTAAGACTTGCGCATCTCTTCTTCAAGGCTGACTGGCAGGGTTTCTTTAGCGAATTGTTGTTCCATGTGCGACCTAAATTGATTGGCTGAAGAGTCAAAAAACAAGCCCGCATTCTAGCACAGCAGGCAACCCCGCCTGCTACCCACCCATATCCGAGGTATTCAGCCCCAATCCGGTTGCACCTCCACTGATTTTGCCTATAATGAATACACACCGACGTATATCCATTTAGGAGAAGCCATGAATCTACATATCGCCAAGTGGGGAAACAGCCTAGCGGTGCGCATACCGATGGAGTACATCCGCCGCACCGGATTAAAGGAAGGCGACACCGTGCAAGCCAGCCTGACTGCGGACGGCACCATGACCCTGCGCGCCGAGCCATGGGACCGCAAAGCATTCACCGCCGAACTCACACAATCGCGAGAAAGCATGAAGATAGGCACATCCGTCATGGACGAATTGCGCAGCGGAGCACGCTACTGATGGCTTGTTATGTTGATACCAGCGTCCTAGTCGCGCTCTGCGTGAATGAGCCGAAAAGTACGGACGTATCCCGCTGGTACAGTAAAAGCAAAGACAAACTCGTTTCATCCGTGTGGTGCGTGACCGAATTCGCCAGCGCATTAGGGATCAAACAGCGCACCGGACAGATCACCACAGAGCAAGCTCAAGTCGCTTGGCAAAACTTCCAGCGCTTATGCACCAATGATTTGACACTGCTATCCCCTGACACGGATCTATTCCACAAAGCTGCGTTCTTGACTTTAGATGCCGCAACCGGATTGCGTGCCGGTGATGCCCTGCACCTGACCAGCGCGTTACAAGCCAATGCAAAACGCATGGCGACACTGGATGACGTGTTTGCACGCAATGCCAAACAACACAAGATCGAAGTGGGTGTGTTTTAGTGACCGAACATTAGTCTTGCTGTGTCCCCAAAATACATTTGCGAAACCAAGCCAGTCCCTTCCCCTTTGCAGGGGGAAGGTTAGGATGGGGGTAGAATTGTGAAAGCATCGCACTTCTACCCCCTCCCTAGCCCTCCCCCTGCAAGGGGGATGGAATGTGGCATTACCTTTATGACACATTAAGATTTGAAAACTCCATGAACGACACCCAAGAAATCACCCAAGCCCTCCTCGAATTCCGTAACGAACGCGATTGGGCACAGTTCCACAACCCCAAAGACCTCGCCCTCGCATTGAACATTGAGGCTGGCGAACTGCTGGAATCTTTCTTGTGGAAATCCGCCGAACAGGCGAACGAAAGCGAGATTCGCGAAGAACTGGCCGATGTCTTCGCCTACGCCTTCCTGCTGGCAGATAGCTACGGCCTAGACGTGAAGCAGATCGTGCTGGAGAAGATCAAGAAGAACGCACTGAAGTACCCGGTGGAGAAAGCCAAGGGGAGCGCGAAGAAATATACGGAGCTTTAAGGAAGGTCTGATTAAGTCCGAAGGCCATGGTTCGATAAATTTTCCGTTCGTCCCGAGTGCCGCACTTGTGCGGTGTATCGAGGGAGCGAACGGAAAATACTCACCACGAACGGACTTAATCAGACCTTCCTTAATCCATTCGTCGTTTCCGCGAAGGCGGTAACCCAATGAAACCAAATCCGGTTATCTGCATCAACCCTGAAATATCTCCACCCCAGCCTTCTTAGCCGCCTTGCGCAGGTCGGCATCCAGCGTGGCAAGCGCAACGCCCTGCCGCAATGCCAATTCAAGGTAAGACGCATCGTATGACGACAACTTATATCTGCGCGCCAGATTGAGCGTGCTCGACAAGGCGTGATCGACACTGCCCCCATCAACCTCAATCGCAAGACCAACCAACCTCTCCAAGAACGCCTCACTACGCGCCTCAGTCACCAAGCCTTGCGCCTCGGCTCGACTGATAACGTTAGCGACCTCCAAACCCCACACCGACGGAACGATGGCATTGCCAGATTGCATCGCATCCAGCGCATCACGGGCATAGCGCAAATCTTGCGGCTTACCATCGCCGAAGAACCAGCGCATCACCACTGAGTTGTCGATCACGAAGTTCATTTGCGACCTGCACTAATCAAAGCCTTCACATCCACCCCGCACACTGGCTCGGCCTGCATAAAAGCTTTCATCTTCTCAATACTCGCCAACTTGTCGCGCGGCAACTTGGCACTCGGAACCAGATCGGCGATGGCATCCCCCCGATTGGTAATCGTAAAACTCTTGCCCATTTGCACTTGTCGCAAAAGCTCAGGCAGATTGGTCTTGGCTTGATAAGAACCGACTGAAGTTTTCATTGCACACCTCGCTTGGAAATATTCATGTAGACCAGCTTATAGACCAGATTGCACTCGGTCAAGAGCCACCAAAAGCAGAAGGGAGTGGTAGCTCATTGCATGACCAGTTGAATCCCTCTCAAAATCAATTCGAACCTAGCGCTTTTACGTTCACGGAATTTATTCCGAACCCGACCCCATATCGTTGAATATCGAAGCAGGCGAGTTGCTGGAATCCTTCCTATGAAAATCCGCTGAACAGGCGAACCAAGACGAGATACTTGAAGAACTGGCCGACGTCTTCGCCTATGCCTTCCTGCTGGCGGACAACTACGGCTTGGATGTGAAACAGATCGTGCTGGAGAAGATCAAAAAGAACGCACTGAAGTATCCGGTGGAGAAAGCCAAGGGCAGCGCGAAGAAGTACACGGGGGTGTCCGGAATTTTGTGTAAACGGGTTTTCGATTAACTCGATGAAATCCG
>JAVHQJ010000154.1:0-3678 GCA_036171075.1 Sideroxydans sp.
CTTTTCGCTTCGGACAACAGCTTAATCTACTGTCTCAAATTCGGGGGCCACTATATCTTGAAGCTTTGTTGGTTGAGAAAAATGAAGAAGAATCTGCATTCAGAATTTACCGTGGTCTTACCGGCCCTAGAGCTATTTATGGAGCCAAGGTTGTCGCAGCAAGCAAGCAAAGTCACGTGACTGCAGGGGCTGGTACTGTGGCGGAATTGATAGAGGGCGATCATCCGGCTGCTGTGGCATATCTCCGTCGGCGCTTTGGAGACATGCTTCGAGCCACGACAGATTCAGAAGCGCTGGCCGGACAGCGCACGCTGACTCAAGATGGGATGATTGTTCAGTCGGGTGAATATGATCGCAAGAAACCAGTTGCAAAGGGCTACCTAAAGATTGGAGGCGGGGACGACAGCCAGAAAGAGTCTCTGTCGGGAGAAATCGCTCAATTGAAGGAAAAGGTAACCAGGCTGAAATTGGAACAAGAGCAGATCAAAAATCTCAGTGGAATTCTCAGCAATATAAGCAACGAATCCTTGAAATACATACTGGAAGCATGTGATGAGATGCATTCCGCTAGGAGCACAGTAACGAGTCTGAAACAGCGTTTAAGCAATTCGGCTGATGCTGAGTACATACGTCTTGGTGAACTGGAACAAGAATGGAAGAAAAAGGCTCTTGAACTTAAGCCAATGGTGGATCAGTTGCTCATTGATATTGGAAGGGCAGAGGAGAAGCAAGAGCAGTGCGTCCTGCAAGAAGCTTCTGCTACCTTGAAATGGAATCAAACTGTGTCACTTGCTGAAGCTGCTGTTGCCGTTAAGGAATACGACCGAAATTACGCTTCTGAGCAGTGGGATCTTTTGCTTGAAAAGTATGAAGATCAATATAAAGCTATGTTGGAACATTGCTTACGCCAAAAGGTCAGCGCTGAAAATGCAATGATGTCTGCCATCAAACGCGGTTCCGCTGAACTCGGTACATTCAAGGAGAAGTACCACGAGCAAGGGGTAGTCAATCAGGATAATTGGATCGCTGACCGCGATTGGATGAGCGACCTTCTCAAGCGCCTCCGTGATACAGAGTTGAGCGAATTCGAGGCGCAGATGAACGATGCCTTTAAAACCTCTCAAGAGACTTTCCGGGCTGACGTTGCGATTGCATTGAGTAACAACATTGAGCATCTGAACAAATCCATGGAGCGTTTAAACCATGTTCTACGTACGTGCCCAGTGTTCTCAAATGGTGAGCGTTATCGTTTCCATCGTACTGTACGCCCTCAACTAAAACGATTGTTGAACTTCATTCAGGACATCGCCGTACATGGCCCGAGCGAAGATCTTTTCGGAGGAGCCGGTGAAATGCCGGAGGAGTTCCGTCAATTACTTGATGACAAGGTTGCACCTGGGGCCGCTGGTGTGCAAAGTCCACTTGACGATTACAGAGAATTCTTTGAATTTGATATTGAGATACTGCGAGAAGATTCTCTGACCAAAACAAGTAACGTCATTGGCAGTCTTAGCAAGCGATTGGGTACCGGATCTGGTGGCGAGCATCGTGCACCACTGTATGTGATTGCTGGCGCTGCCTTAGCATCAGCTTATCGACTAGACAGCGGAAACAAAGATGGCTTGCGGCTGATCCTGTTAGATGAAGCATTCAACAAGATGGATACGGCAAATATCGTGGCTACGATGCGCTACCTTGAACAGCTTGGTCTTCAGATATTCATGGCAAGCCCCGGCGATAACCTCGGAACGTTGACTGCCTTTTTGCATCGATACTACGACATACTGCGTGATGTGGAAAACAGCGCAATGATGATCCAAGGCCACGATGTTTCCGAAGTAGACCGTGAGATGTTCAGGTCAGACTTGGTTGAATTCAATGAGGATCTAGTTACTCAGGAATTGTTGGCCATTAGGTCATCCAAGACAGTCGTTGAATCGGAAGCTGACGCCTGATGGAGCATCTTGCCCGATCACTGCTTGTAAAGCTTCTGGCCGATTCTGAAAAAGCATCGGCAGGAAGACGCATCAGACAGGCAGCACTAACCAAATCAAATCTGACTGAATATCATTCATGTCGGTCACTTCAAGCAAAAGAATCATTTGAGTCCTTCATGCAGGCAGCGAGGGCTGTCAATGCGATCAGCATCCTCATGGGGGAACGCGGAGCGGAAGATGGATTTATTCAAAGGATTGATCTAGTCGACAGTAGGGTACTGGCAGAATTTTTAGGTAAGGTGCCTGCTGAAGTTTTACTAGCCAATGCAAAGTCTCTCCTAATGCCTTTGGCAGATCGATTCCCAGTTCTTGTTGAGGTTTTGCAACGATGGACACAGCTTCGTCTGGTCAGGACATTTTCTGCAGCAGATGCACAAGACTGGTTTGATGCTGTTCGGGTGATTGATTTTGCAAGAGAGAACACATCGCTTGGGGCTGTCTCAATGCCAATCAATGAGGCCAGTGGCAAGTTATTCAGAGACACTAAGCGCATTAAGAAATTAGTCGCTCCAATCGATGTCCTGCTGGCGGGAAGTGTGGATGCAGAAAGTAGAGATCATTCTGAAGTTTGGAATGAGATTGGTCTTTTTCGTGAAGAGCACCCAGTAAGGATGGCAGGGCATGTCATCGTTGAGCGCGATAGAGTTACGGCCTTTCTTGATACTCCGTACTCAGGCTTCCCTGCTTTTTCCGTCAAACGAGTGGTTAGCATTCCTTCTTTGGTGATGACCATCGAGAATCAGACGACATTTCATAGTGAAGCAAGGCGTCGTTGTGATGAGAATGTGCTGTTGATCTATACCGCCGGCATGCCAAATCCTCCATGGCGTGAGATGTACGCCAGAATCCTGAAGGAACTACCCTCGTGTGTGCCTGTGTTTCATTGGGGTGATGTTGATGAAGGTGGATTTAGGATTGCTTCCGTACTAGCCCAAGAAGCTCATAAGGCTGGCCACACGATAAAGCCGTGGTCAATGCATCCAGATACAGTCCCTGAGGAGCACAGGCGGCCTGCAAGCGCAAATACTGTCAACAAGATGGTTCATTTTGCTGAGGCGGCGGGGTGGAGTGCCCTTGGTGAGGCAATTGCAGTTGCCAAATTTACTGTTGAGCAGGAAAGCTTGGCATAGGTATTGGGTAGCCTAAATAAAGGTAAAAATCCCGATATATGCACAGGAAATATTTCTTTCCCACGGCTTACCTCCATCGACTTTTTGGTGCCTTATTTAGCATGGGTTCGTTGAAACAATACTGATTTGAGTTATTCCTCAAATGAGAATTTGAGTTTTTATTCAAATAGATAGGTATTTGAAAATAAAACACGAAAGAGCTTGACAAGAGACGAATGGTTACTACAATAGCAACACGGTTTAGGACTCGTCTGGTTGCAAACACCCCTAAATGCTTCCATCGCTGTTAACCGGCGAAACATAAAAAACAATATATCCCTCCTTGGCTAGGCTAGCTCAGACGCTGGTACTAGTAAACATTTCCAGTACAGGTTTCCCCCCAATTTTTGGGTGATGGTCACGGCCATTGGAAACATGTGTTCGGCCGTTGTGGATGTATAAAGAAGGGATCTCCAGATTATTGGAGGTGTTGCTACGGCAATCGTAGATTGGAAGTTAAGTAGGTAAGTAGGTAAGTAGGTAAGTAGGTAAGTAGGTAAGTAGGTAAGTAG
>JAVHQJ010000154.1:3778-13304 GCA_036171075.1 Sideroxydans sp.
AGGGCTGTACCAGTAGGGTTTACCTCTCCGATGTCCCGGAGGGGTGTTACAAGAAACGATCGCAGGGCTGTACCAGTAGAGTTGACCTCTCCGATGTCCCGGAGAGGTGTTACAAAAAACGACCGAAGGGCTGTACCAGTAGGGTTTACCTGTCCGATGTCCCGGAGGGGTGTTACAAGAAACGATCGCAGAGCAGTACCGGTAGTCTATACCCCGATGTCTGGGGTGTTCTATGAAGAAGTGACTGGTGAAAAACTCTAGTCCGAACAAGCCTTCTTAACTATGAGGGTGTTTTATAAAGAGAGAGTAATTCCCCCCTTCAATTCTGGTGAAGGGGGGCTCTTTAAACGATTAACCAGATAAGAAAAGGAGACGGCGATGCAAAACCAAAACAACAAGCACAACAGCCAATCTGGCTCCATTCTGATTGGTCGTGTCATAACCGCATACGCGGGCATACCGACTGTATCGAACTTCTAATCGTTCGACTGCAGGCTGAGTAAACGCTCCTTCCGGAGCACACACACTAGTTTCAAGTAGTACGCCCAAGGCCAAAGCCTTGTCGGGTTTCGCTGCGTCTCGTTCACGCATCGACGGGGACCCTTTTTCTCAAAGGAGACAACATGACGACGAATGCTGATTTGCAAGATAGAGATGCTCTGCGCGAAGCGGCGGCAGATCGCATCGTCCGCCTAGACGACTTCAAGCGAAACCCAAATGGTCGAGTTTTGATCCCTGAGAACGCATTCAAGCATGAAGTCGAACCGTCACTCCTAGAGATGTTGGAGGAGGAGAAAGCACTGTCGCCGGATGAAGAGAACGGACTCGCTGAGGAATTGCGCAAGGAGTTCATGTCGCCAAAGCCTAAGCAGGCTTCTCGCAAGGCGAAGGCCGAAAAGCCCTTCAAGCGATGCGTGCCTGTCTTTAAGCCAGAGGACATCACCAAGCTCAAACAGTTTGCTTCTTCGTCAACCGGAGAAGTGAAGCGTCGCTACGAGAGTGGTTTAAAGACAGCGACAGCTCACGATGGATTTCGTCAAATTCCGAACTTCAAGAACTTCGATGCAAGGCTGAATGGAGTGCGATTGGAGTTCGGAAACTTCGCACAAGTTATCGAGTACCTATCGGGTGAGTTGATGCTGACGGCTGTGAGCAAACCAGAGACTTTCGGAGTGCGTCCGATCTTGCTTGATGGAGCACCTGGCGTTGGCAAGACGGCTTTCGCACAACGGATCGCGAAAGAGCTGGGCTTACCTTATCTCAAGATCAGTGCGGGCGGCTTGCAGCATGCGTTTGTGTTCACAGGCTCTGCATCCCAATGGGGGAACTCACATACAGGCGAGATCTTCAATCTGATCGCACGAAGCTCATCAGCAAGTGCAGTGATCTTAATCGATGAGGTGGACAAGATCAGTGACCGCTCTGATTACGCGATCTTGCCTGCGCTGCTTGATCTATTGGAGCCGGAATCCTCGGCTAGATACCGTGAGGAGAGTCTGGGGTTGTCGTTTGATGCGTCACGTCTGATCATCTTGCTGACGTCGAACCGTAAGCGTGAGATCGACCCAGCACTGTTGTCTCGATGCAGTGTGTTTGATATCGAAAACCCAGGCGTGCAGCAAAAAGTGATCATCGCGATCAAAGAGTTCGAACAGTACAACGCGAACATGACGCGAGGAAATCAGATGTCGCTGGACTTGGATGCCGTACAGCGCCTCGCAGAACGAAACATCGACGTCCGTACGCTGATCAATGCGGTCAAGTCGGGTGTCGTCAAGGCGATCAAAAATGGTGAGAAGACTGTGCGACCTGTTTTAGATACACAAAAAGAAAGAACGCATCATTTTGGATTCATCAACAGCACCTCGGTGCAATAACTTAAAAGGAGAGCGATATGAATGAAGAGAACACAGCGGCATTGCTTCGTGATTTTCCGAGGCTGTATGGCAACCCTGATGAGAAGGGTTCATTGATGAGTATGCATTGGGGCTTCGAGTGTGGTGATGGTTGGTATCGGCTATTACATGACCTCTCATCAGCGATCGAGGAGCAGGCGTTCAAGCAAGGCTTGGATCCTGACTCTTCGTCATGGCCTAAGGCATCGCAGGTCAAAGAGAAGTTCGGCACTTTGCGGTTCTACATGGGCAGTCGCAGTGAAGAGATGGGCGAGTTGATCGACGCAGCGTCAGAACGTTCAGCACACACGTGTGAGTTTTGTGGGCTGGAGGGCGTGCTACGCCGGGAGAGTTGGTTCTATGTTTCCTGTGATCGGTGCGAGGAGAAGCGTCGAAGCGGAGGTCAACTATGACCGTGCTCTTCTGGGACTTTGAGGGGAATACACCCTTCACCAAACACGAGACGGAACAACTCCGACTTTGGGGGAATGAAGAGGGTGAGAATCAGATGGAGAGTGCCAGGATTTTGGCTGACATCTTGGTTCGACATCCGGGCGTGATGATCGTGTTGTCGGTCTCGTGGCTGAGTGACTCCCGCCATTTCCAGGAGGTCGTCTCTCAACTTCCCTTGGATCTGAAGATGAGAGTGCTTGGCTCGACTTACGACCGCAAGATTGATCCATACCAATGGGTCGGCATGACGAAGTACGAACAGATCTTGAGTTTCGTGGAGCGACATCCGCACATCGACTGGATCGCGCTCGATGACAACGATGAAGGATGGCCAGAGGATATGCGAAACCATCTGGTGCACACCGATGAGGAGTTCGGATTGAACGTACCGAGCGTGATCGAGGATCTGGAATCGAAGTTGTCCACGGCGTTCGCAGAGAGGAGTTGGGGTACATGAAGGTCTACTTTGACACGGAGTTCACCGACTTCATCGTGGATCCTGCGCTGATCTCGATCGGGTTCGTGGCAGAAGATGGTCGTGAGTTCTACGCCGAGCTTAACGATACCTATGATGAACCGATGTGTTCGTGGTTCGTGATTGAAGCCGTGTTGCCTAGCTTGTGGGGCGCTGAATACGAGATGAGCTTGCAAGTCCTAGCCTCAAGGTTGAAGCGCTGGATCGAAGACTTGGGGGAGCCGGTGACCTTGATGTCAGATGCGCCGAGCTATGACTGGCAATGGTTCTTCGACATTTTCGATCTGACCAAGAGTGAGTGGCCGAGCAATTTGGTGCGAAGTTGTAAGAACACACAGGATCTGGACGGTGCAAGCGTACGAGACAAGTACAACCGGGCTTATGAAAGATTCTGGTCGATGAATGTTGACGCGGGAGCAGTGAGACATCACGCACTTTGGGATGCGCGCTGTATCCGGTATGCGCATCGCATAGCAACGAATGTAGTGATGGCTGAGTAGGTTAGTGGCACACAAATTTAAGGAGGTTTTATGCGTATCCATGTTTTGAGCGACTTGCATCTGGAGGTATCTGATTACGTACCACCCCATGTCGAGTGCGATGTGGTTGTGTTGGCTGGAGACATTGGCAAACACGCTCAGGGGTTCGCATGGGTGCGTGATCATTGGCCCACCCAAGAGATCGTCTACGTGCCTGGGAACCATGAGTATTACCGCACTGAGCGCAATCAAGCGTTGGCGGAGATGCGCCTCAGCGCCAAACAGTTCGGCGTGTTCCTGCTCGACAACGAAGAAGTAGGGGTCAGTGGGATCAGATTCTTGGGATGCACCTTGTGGACAGACTTCGAGTTGTTCGGCGCTCCCAGAAAAGCGGGTGCGATGAACGAAGGCGAGATGTTTCTCAACGACTTCAGATTGATCCGTGATGGCAATGAGCTCTTCACGCCTGCGCGTTCGATCGAGTTGCACAAAGAATCGGTCGAGTGGTTGAGGGCAAGACTCGATGGAGAGTATGACGCAAGCAAGACCGTGGTCGTGACGCACCATCTTCCCAGTATGCGGTCGGTGGTCGAGCGCTACAAGACGAGCCTTTTGTCTGCATGTTTCGCCTCAGACCTGAACGAGTTGATGGGAGGCGCCGCACTGTGGATCCATGGACACACGCATGACAGCGTCGACTATGAGTTGAACGGTACGCGAGTGATCTGCAACCCACGTGGCTACTGCCGCTATGAGCGAGCTCAGGAGAACGTCGAGTTCGACCCAAGCTTAGTCGTTGAGTTGTGAGCGAGTACGCAAATTTAAAAGGAGCATTTGATGACTGAATACAAAGCGACACAGATCGGCGAGATGGTGTTCGGCAAGTTAAAAGTCCCTGTCCGCAAGATCGATGGGGAGAACCAGTACAAAGGGCAGGTCGTTTGCGAGAGCGACCTCCCGCAAGACTTGGCCGAAGCTTTTAGCCAATGGATGACCTGCGCACAGATCCCCGCACCTGGTTATGCCTATGTGCATGACTTCGTGGATTTCGTACGGCGCGGTGGACGTGGTCGCTCGGGCGACTGGTCGAAAGTGGTGGAACGCAACCTTTGAGGTGAGACGAGAGATGAAGACATTGAAGATCGGATATATCAGCGACCTGCATACGGAGTTCCTGCGTCCGAAGATCTTACTCACGCCTAAAGATCTGCGACTTGGTCGGCTCTATTGTTTGGAGGATTTTGCGGCTGAGTTGGCTGATGCCTATGCGCACGTCGATGTGATCGTGGCGGCAGGTGATATCGGGACAGGTGTCAGTGCAGTCGGCTTCTTGAAGTTGGCGTTTCCCGAGAAGCCAGTGATCTATGTCACGGGCAACCATGACTACTGGGGTGGGGAGATCTACTCAACGCATCGCAAGATCGCGGATGCCTGTAAGGAAATTGGCAGTCCTGATTCCGGCGGTTCGAACATCCATTATCTGCAGGGTGGCGACACCATTGAGATCGAGGGGGTGCTGTTCTGCGGAGCGACGCTTTGGACGGATTACCTGCTGACGGACAGTGTGTATGCGATCGACAACGCCCTAGACACGATGAACGATTTTAGGCGGATCCGCATTCGTCGTAACAGTGCGGTCTATCTGAACAAGCAAGAGGCGCCATCGAAATTGAAGCCACAACATTTGCTGGGGTTCCATCGGCAGCATCTGACACGTATCAAACAGGTGATGCAGCAAGCTCAGTTGGACGACAAGGTCTTGGTCGTGGTCACCCATCACGCACCATCGGCCCAGTCTTTGTGGTTCGACAACGAGCGGGCGGCGATGCAGGGCATGAAGTTGAGTGGCTATGAAAAGTCGGATCCTAGCTACGCCTCGCACTTGGATCATCTGATGCAAGGTGAGGATGCGCCGCAGTATTGGATCCACGGACATACGCATGTGTCGGTCAACTATCGGATCGGCAACACCCAGGTCGTGAGCAATCCCAAAGGTTATGCCGAAGGGGATGACACCGCATGGGTGGCAGGACGTTACATCGAGGTTCCGCTCTGAGGAGGGCGATATGAGCAGACTATTTTTTACAAGTGACCACCATTTTGGTCACACCAACATCATCAAGTTCGAGTCACTCAATCGAGTGGATGAGTGGGGCCAGATCTTTAGGAACGTCGAGCAGATGGACGAGTTTTTGATCGCGCGTTGGAACGAAGTCGTAGGCCCTGATGACTTGGTGTATCACCTAGGCGATGCGAGCTTCAAGCTTGAGACGTTGAGGACTGTGATGCGGCGACTGAATGGTCGCAAGATCTTGGTTTGTGGCAATCACGATCCGTTCTTCAAGCAATTGGTGAGCGATGACAAGGCGATGCAGATGCTGGCTAAAGAGCGCGCAAAGCAGGCTGGCTTTGAGTCGGTACATCTTGAACTTGAGATCGAGATCGAAGACATCGGGCGTGTGAAGCTGAATCACTACCCGTATGCGCCGCTGAATGAGTCGGACGAGTTGTATGCGCGCTTCTTGGAACTGCGCCCTAAGCCCTCGGGTGAAGCATTGCTGATCCATGGTCATGTGCACTCGCAATGGTTCAGCAAGCAACAACGCAAACAGCCATTGATGATCAATGCCGGCGTCGACACTTGGAAGCTGCGGCCGCTGTCGGTTGAAGATCTGAAGGCCGTTGTTCTGGCCTACAAAACTTAGGAGTCACACATGCCACTAAATAGAAGAATGGAATTGAAGAACGTGGTCTTCACCGGTCGTGATCAGGCAGAGGCCAGCATCGGTTGGCCACATTGGGCGGTGATCTCGATCACAGCGGAGCAACCTGCTGACTTGAAAGAAGGGTGGCACAGCATCCTGAGCTTGGAGTTCGATGACATCGATGTGGTTGGGGACTTTGATGCGCCAAAGCCGTACATCCTTTTCAATGAGTCTCACGCCAGTAGGATCATCGAGTTCGCCAAGGCCGTACGCGATAGTCACAAGGTGGAGGGCATCTTGGTGCATTGCCAAGCGGGGATCAGCCGATCGGCAGCGGTTGCGAAGTGGATCGCGGAGAAGTACCAGCTCCCGTTTGCAGAGAGCTATTCGCTCTACAACAAGCATGTGTATCGCCTGTTGCGGGAAGAGATGCTGCGTAGGCACTTGGTCGAATCGGCACAAGAAGAAGAGGGCGGGAAATGAGTGGAGAGATCAATGAGCTAGAGAGTGCTATCCCTGCGATCCTCGATCGCATCAAGAGGGACGTCAAGAGCGTGGACATGATCATCATCCACGGTTCTGCGCTCGACCAGTCTAAATTCAGGCCAGGCAAAAGCGATTTGGACATTCTGGTCATTTCGGACAAGCACAATTACATGGCTGAACTACCCGATCTATCTGACATCACGGGGCCATGGAAGCAAATCGATCTGACCATCAGATCGAGAAGTGTCATGCGTTACCGCAATTTTGAGTTGTCCTTCATTGCACGTGTGCTGTGTGGGCGCGTGATTTTCGATTCTGGACTCGATTTAGGCATCGAGACGCCAGATATGGCAAACGCTAAGCGTGAGGTGGTGCAGGATTTGATGAGATTCGCATTCAGTCGAATGCGTTTCGCAGGCACGGATATTCACTTGAGCTATGACGCCAGTTGGCTGATTGCAAGGGCGGCTTGTATTGCGCTGCATTCCTTCCTCGTAGAGCGTGATGTGGATGTTGCTCATCGAGACCTACGTTGGAATCTGCCTAAACTGATTGCGCTTGCTACAACGTTTGAACCGTCGCTTGGCAAGTTAGCACCCTATTCGGAAATCATCCCTTACCAGATCGCCAGCGCCGATCCGGATGGACTTCCCTACATTGATGAGACACCAGAGTTGTTGAGGAAAGCGAGGATGGAGAAGGCTGCCGCATTTCACATCCTGAGATCGGTCAAGCGCACGATGAATATGAAAGCATGTTGAACAGGGTGATTGGATGCCATGTTGGTGAGTAGCCGTCCTGGGGACATCCAAATTTTGGAGGTAAATGAAAATGGAACTGCTTAAAGAACAAAAAAAAGAGTCGCTGAGCGTCTTCTTCGATACCGAGTTTACAAAGCTGCGCACTTTAATGGATGAGCCAAAGCTCATCAGCATCGGCCTTGTGGCAGAAGATGGACGCGAGTTCTATGCAGAGCTGACCGACACCTATCAGAAGAGCGACTGCAGCGACTTTGTGCTGGAGGTGGTGTTGCCGCTTCTTGATGGCAAGGACCGACTGATGGAAGCGCAACTCGCCGCCAAGATGAAGGATTGGATCGAAGGGCTTGGTGCCGATGAGGTTGTATTGCGCTGTGATTCACCAGCCTACGACTGGCCGTTCGTGGAGGAACTGTTCAAGTTCTATGGATGGCCCATGAACCTTCGTCGAAAGTGCGGCACGGTGTATTTCGACAACGATCGACAGACGCATCGGTATCAGGCTGGCTTGGCTATGTACTGGAGGGACAACAGCGGGCGGCGACATCATGCGTTAGTCGATTCTAGGAGCATGCGGTTTGCTTGGAAGTATGCGATTAGGAGGGCGGATATGGGGGAGCAACAAAAGGCGACAGATCCGATACTTAGAATTTAGCTTGGATATTTTGTTGATGGGGATTGCAAGTTCCCCTCCGAAAGTAATCGGTTGTTTTTCCAAAACGGAAAGCTTATTGGGCCCGAAATCATTTACTAAAATTGGAGAGAAAAGTATATGGAAGCTAAAAACGAAATCGTTCTTGTTAGGGGGTTGCCTGGGAGTGGGAAGTCCACATTAGCTCGCAAAATGATGGACTACAAGCATTTTGAAGCTGACATGTTTTTAGAAGTCGATGGGATCTACGAATACGATGCTACAAAAATCAGGGCAGCTCATGACTGGTGCGTCGAATCAGCTACTAGCGCACTCAAGCGGGGTGAGAATGTAGTGATTTCCAATACATTAGTTAAAGTATGGGAGATGAAAAGATACGTTGATCTTGGATACCCCTTTAAAATTATTGAAATGAAGAAGAGTTGGCCAAACGTTCATGGTGTTCCTAAAGAGAGAATTGAAATCATGAGGCAGGGCTGGGAAAGAATTCCTCATGCTTGGCATGCTAATCTTGTCGAGGTGGATCCATATATGTAGTTGTGCCGAAGGTAAACCAAGTATGGACAACCACCAGTTCTATGGTTAGTGTTCGTGTATGTCGCAAGATACCTTTAGTGATTTAAGACTTGCTGAATTTGAAGCATCAATTCATTCAAATTCAACACTGCTTCCAATATACAACATGAGGGCACAATGAGTTCGATCATCGCTAAGATTCCCACGCTGTCTATCCAAGACATTAACAATCTAAGAGCTAATGCAAGACAATATTTAGATCAACCGGGACGCTATGAACATGCATCTCAGGTGCTGGAAGCTATCGACAAGGAACTAGCACGGAGATATTTGCCAGGGATGATAAAAACGTTTCTGGCCAAAAATCCTGATGGATTCTATGGCGAAGTTCATAGGGAAACTGAGAGGAACTATAAATTGGCTGCTTCAGCTACCTGTCAGCAGATGTTTGAGAAGAGAGAGTTTAAGCGTCTCTTGGATAATTCAGACTATGCGGATTTGATAGCTATGGTTGGAAAGGCAATCAATCTGACCAACTTCATTCAGGGAAGTTTTGAGAAGCCCAAAATGCTTGATGCGATACGTAAAAACCCACACTTGTATTTTAGTGCTCTCTACGAAATGCTTTGGGGTAAAGGTGATTTTCCTACAAAACTTGGTAGGTTTATTGAGAAGATGGATGAGTTGGGACTCAACAAATGGACCTATGTCACTTACTTTCCGTTTCTTATGGATCCTGACAACAACATGTTCGTTAAACCTGAAATGATCAAGAAGTCTCTTGAGATATCACAATATCCACTTGAATACGAGTCGACCCCAACAGTTCAACTTTACTTGGAGATCATGACGTTCTCTAACTGGCTGAAGGACAAGCTCGAAGCACTCAAGCCTAGGGATATGATTGATATTCACTCATTCATGTGGCACATGGCACCAACTGGCAAATGGAGTGACGACTGATGAGTAGTTCAATGGATATTGAACAAGCATTGCGCCTATTAGTTTCCCATCCTGACTATAGAGTTGTTTCAAGAATACCTGCAAATCGAACCCAGTTTTCAGAGCCTGATGGACGCCCTCTATTGAAAGGCGTCATCGTTGATA
>JAVHQJ010000155.1:0-2809 GCA_036171075.1 Sideroxydans sp.
AACCATGACAGTTATGACATTCACTCATAACCACTGCCAGTTCAAAACCCCATCCGCCTTTTGCCGCCTGAACCTGCCAGATAGTCGCGTATCTCGTCGTAGCTGCCTTCTTCGTTGGCGTATTCGACATAGTTTTTGGCGACTGCCAGCCACTCCAGCGTAGAGGGTTTGATTTGTTTGAGCACGGCAGCGATGTCTTTGCTGTCTATCGGGCGCTCGATGCCGGTTTTGAGAATGTCGGTCAGTGCCAGATCGGCGGCTTGACTGACCAACGCGGCAAGATCGGCACCGGAGAAGTGTTCGGTATTGCGGGCGATCTGTGCAAGGTCCAGCGGCGCGACGGGTTTATCGGCCAGATGGATGCGCAAAATGGACTCCCTCGCAGTCAGGTCGGGCGGCGGGACGAACAGGCGCTGATCGAATCTGCCGGGACGCTTGAAGGCGGAATCTATGTCCCACGGTGCATTGGTCGCGCCCATCACCAGCAACCCGGCGTTGTCATTGCCCACGCCGTCCAGTTCGTTGAGAAAGGCGTTGATGGTGGTGGTCATGCCGCTGTGGCGCATCAGTTCGCGCTTGCGTCCCAGCGCATCTATCTCGTCTATGAACAGAATGGCGGGTTTGTTGCTGCGGGCGGTCTCGAACAGGCGGCGCATATTGCGTTCGCTGTTGCCGACGTAGAGATTGAGTATGTCGTGTATGCCAACATTGAAAAACGCCGCGCCGCATTCGCCCGCAACCGCCTTGGCAAAATGGGTCTTGCCGCAACCCGGCGGGCCGTACAGCAGCAGCCCTCCCCCGGCTTTTTTGCCGTATTTGGCAAACAGCTCCGGCTTCTGGAACGGCAGGATGATTTTCATGCGGGCGGCTTCCTTGAGCGATTCCAGCCCGCCTACCTGCGCAAACGTCACCTGAGAACGGGTTTTCAGATCGAGTGGTCGAAAATCGGAAAGGTCAACCATCGGATCGTCCACGCTTTTTTGCTTATTGCTGCGGCGCGGTTTGAGGCCTTTCGCTGCAAAGGCAGCAAGCAATTCCTCCACATCGTATTCCGGCGCGGCATCCAGCAAACTATTCAATTTTTCTTCGGCTTCCGGGATGCGAGCGGTTTCCAGCAATGCGCGTATCAGCAGCGCCGACAGCTCCAGTCCTTGCTGCGACTGGTTTCCTAGCGGCTGTTGCAACAGGGCTTCCATGCTTTCAAGCAGTTCCGCCCACATCTCAAATGCAGCCAGTTTACGCGCCAGCAACAGCGCCAAATCCAGATTTCCGGGGGATGCGCGGTAGGCAGCGTTTAACAGCTTGAGTTCGTCTAGGGTCATGCAATTCTCCGTAAAAAGTCTGCCGTGATAATGCCGGTTAAAGCGAGCGCCAGTCCCAGCAGCAGATTGCCCGACAGGCTCAATACAGCAGGATCGTGACCGGCGGAAATAAACATCTCCATAAATCCGTTTAAAAACAACAGCCCCCAATAGCCGACCCGTTGTTTTTCCGGCAGCCATAAACGGCTGAGTCCATATAGCAGCAGGGGCTGAACAAAAAACAGATACACGCCAAGTGCATCCCATGAGGTGGCAAGCCAGGGCGCGAAGAGCGGCGGCAAAAAGGCGGCGAGGTTGAACCAACTGTTGCGCGAATTTACCAGTTCGCGCAGAAATGCCTTGGTGACGCCTGATTTTTTCGCATCTTTAAACGACTGCCACGCCTCACGAATTGATGCCCAGGGCACAATCAGGATGACTTTCACGATCATCATGATCAGCGTGCCGATATAGGCCATGATGATCAAGCCGACGCTCATCGCCAGAAAATTCGCGACACCCTGATTTATCAGTCCAGACCAGACCGCAACAAATTCGTTGGGAGCTATACCCAGCGCGATATTGATAAAATTGAAGCCCACGATCAGCCGGAAAATTCTTTTATCGTAGGTTGCCAGCGCCACACCCGCCATCCAGATAACAATCGCGCCATAGCTTTGGTACGCCCACAGCCAGTCTTTGGGTGTCAGGAATTTCACCGCAACATGCAACAGCGTAAGGGCTGCCGCCAGCATCAGGGTGCGCCGGAACAGCTGCGTCCCTTCATCGTAGAGCCGCCGATGCCCTTTGTGCTGTGGATCGAGACGCAGAACCGAACGCAGCAAGTCCAACTTCTTGTCGCGCTGATGCTCGAGCCTAACCAGCATCCCCAGCAATTCGACATGATTGGGATCCTGCGACAAACCGGTATTCACGGTGGTTAACGATTCCGCCTCCTTGTCCTGGTAATACAGGTTTTTGGCCAGCAGCGCATGCCAGTCCGGATTGTTCGGCTCCAGATCCAGCGCGCGGCGGGCACACGCAACCGAATCGTCATAGCGGTTCATCTCGTACAGAATCGCAGATTCCAGCGCGTACGTATCGGCATTAGGCGACAGCGCTACCGCCTGCCGCGCCTCATCAAGCGCCGCCTGATACAGCGACTGACCGCACAAGGCGCGCGCCAGCTCAATGTGCAAAACCGCCTCTTGCGGGTAGTGGCTCAGTGCCTCCTCGGCTAGTTTTCGCGCAGCGGTATATTCGCCCAGCAGACGCAGACAAGAGGCACACAACTCAAATGCGGCAACCGGATCGCCATCATCGAAAATATGCGGACGCAACATGTCCAGCGCAGCGCGGTAACGCTCAAGGTTGAACAAAACCCGCGCCCGCTCCAACAGATTGGAGTCAGAGCTAAGCGTTTGCGTGTTGGTGTCAGTCATTCTGTCGAAAATATTTAGGGAAGCGCTGATTTATTCGTCATCTCCTCGAAGGCGGAGATCCAGTTA
>JAVHQJ010000156.1:0-2801 GCA_036171075.1 Sideroxydans sp.
ACTCAGCTTCAGACTCATTCCCCGTTGGAAATACGGGGGTACTTCAGACTCATTTTATATTGGAAGAGGCTCTCGTTGGACAGACTTCGTCACCTGTTATACCCTACCGTCAACCTCTCTATTGTTGCCTTTAATTGCAGTAATCAACATCAAGCCAACGAAGTTGAGTAGTGGCCCTAATTTGACTCGTCTGAACCAAAAAATCGAGCACGATGAAACTCAAGGTATAGACGATGCTCTTGTGCCAGCCAGCGCAATTGCATCGGCTTATCGAGGCCAAGCAATTCTTTCGTCGTGGCTGAAATGGAAGTTGACACCATCAGCTCGCCCTCTTCACTAAAAGTAATCAAAAAACGATCAAACAAGGCATCCAGATTTGCGTTCAGCAAAAAACCGTTGAACACATCTAAGCGCTCGGCATCACTCACACACTCAGCCCACGGCTTTGCATGACTGGCCCGCAGTATTTCTGGCAAGGCAACTCCAGTGACAGCGCAAGCGCCACCCCAATAATCGAGCATGGCCTGACGTAATGCCTGCTGGCCTATACGCTGGCGCACAAGACGTTCCACTTCTGTGTTCTGAATCTCCATTGACGGGAACTGCGTTAGCTCTTTATTGACCTGCGTTTCAAAATCTAACGCGACTTGATTTGGCAGAGCGTGTGCCAGTGCAGCCGCTCGTCGTAATAGCTGAGTCAACTCATCTAAGCGGTCAGCAATAAAGGTGTTGTTTTTGCGTTCAATGTTTGGAAAGCTGCGGGCTAATTCTGCGGATAGTTGCCCCGCCACAACAGAGGTAAATTCAATCTCAAATAAATCAGACTGCTGCGTAATGCAAACATGCGCGCGGTGACGCGCCGAACCAAGACAGACGACATCACGCTCATCAGGCAACACATTTTCAAAGCCGTTGTCATTGCCGGCTTTCTCAATCAGAGCACGATCCAGCGGGTTCATTATTTGGCGGCTTAAGTTGGGCTTTGAGTTTCCTGAATCTGCTCAGGAAGATTTTCGTGTCGATTATGCGCAAGCTGCACCGCTGGCAATATGAGTCGTGGCAAATGCATACGTGTGCATTGGTTTGTAAGCAGTTCGCGCCAATAGGGGTACACATGGTAGCTGGCATTCTTTAGAGAAAATTCGTCAATACAAGCCTGCTCCAATTCGCCTGTCATGCGGTATTCCGACACGAACGTTGCCTCGATTAGCGCACGTACCGAAAGCTCCTCGTTTGGCTCACTCAATTCAGCCCAGCGTGCACCCATGTCCACAAACACGCGCAACAAACGCCCATCACCATCCTCCTCCATCACAACCGATTGCTTTACAACATGCAAAAACTGAACCGTTAGCTTGGAGTAATCAGCACAATACTTCGGGTCAAAATCTCCGAAGCATCGTGCCAAGGAATCGCGCAGGTACACATCCTGAATCTGCAAGGCATCAATCGCTTTTTGCAGGTTGGCATTTTTCATCAAGCATATCTCCGCGTTGTTTCTGGTTCAGGGCTAGAAACCGACACCAAGCGCAAGTGAGGAATTCGCCGTACAGGAATAACATCAACCTCACTTTGCCAATTTGACGATGTCCAACTTTCAGTCACACTCTCGCGTCCTAATGACACACCAGCCTGTTCAGCCAAATGCGCAAAAGCCTCCGGCACCGCATCCGCCAATCTCAGCAGCTTATCCATTGCTTCCGACTGAGCCACATCATCGCTTTCATACTTAGAAAACGCTACCGGGCCACCACCAAACATCATCGCCGCCTGCGCCTGATTGATGCCCAACTTTTCTCGCAGGGCACGCACTTGGACTCCGGTCAACAAGCCATCCACCTCTTTTTTGAAGGCCATCATGGCACGCTTGTTGGTGCGCGTATCTATCGCCGAGGCCTGTTCGGAACCGCATACCGAGCAAATTGAACAGTGCATGTCCAAGGCTTTGCTGACACTTTTATATTTGACCGGATTTTTTTCTACTCGAGCTTCAAGATGCCCTTCACCGCAAATCTGGCACATTCCAGTTGGGTTCGTCATGTTCATCTCCTAAGTTTGTGAAAGGTGGCAAGAGGCCAGCAACAATAGCTGGCCAGTCTTACCGATTGCATATTTGATGTAATACTCGCATGGCATATTTTTGTGAGCCGCTGCGATCCATTCAGAACGACGCAAATGATATGAATCACATGCCGCCCAAGGTCCCCCAGGTTTCTGCACACACCACTGCGAATTGATAAAACGACCACTCTGCAAAGCCTGTTGAATAAGTTCTACTAAGTCGCCGTTGTCGAAGCTCATTTTCTGGACATCGCTCGCGCAATCCCTTGTCCAAGTAGTAACGGCATTCTCTCCATGCTGATTTAGCAACGCCAGCACTTCTGCAGGTGCATATAAAGGCGTGTTCGAGATTACAAGATCAGCATTGTTTCCGGCTGGAACTTGCCCGTGATAGCGGCTGACGTTGGTATTATTTACCATAATGGTAAGTTAAGTCCAGAAAAAGTTATATAAAGACGCTCAGCGTTAATCAAAAAACACTTGTGTGTTGCTTCTACAATCCACGGATCATCCCCCCGCCAGCCGATTCCACTCAATACTGCGTTTACGCCAGTGCTCGCCAATCGCTTGCGTGAAATCAGGGCGAACCAGCTTGGCTCGCCCCTCACACCAATCTGCCGATTCACTGCGAATGACGATGCCTTCAAGTGGGCCAACACGATAGCGACTCGACTGCGTGGTCAATATCGATTTCAATTGAGCCAAGGTCAGTTTGGCGCGGTTTAACTCTGGCACGGTTG
>JAVHQJ010000157.1:0-13241 GCA_036171075.1 Sideroxydans sp.
ATGAGTCGGCTGTTCGATATCGCCACCCGATGGGTATAGCGAGACAGATACGCCAACACTGCCGCAGGCCCTGCGAAGGGACGTTTGGCATACACCACCCATTCGCATTTCCGTAACGGTGCGAGCCAATCTGAGAATGCCGACGCATCGCCCAGCGGGACGTAGTCACCGAAGAACTGCAACTGCCCCAGGTGATGTGCCTTCTCCAGCTCTTCAAGGAAGCGCCGCCTGAACAACCGCGACAGCACCCGCACCGACAGGAAGAAGCCCGGCTTGCACGCGACCCAGCGCTCGCCATCCAATGACAGCCCGCCGCCGGGTACGATACCGTGCACATGGGGATGGTGCGTCAGCGCCGATCCCCAGGTGTGCAGCACCAGCGTCGTCCCGATACGCGCCCCCAGATGCTTGGGGTCGGCCGCGATGGTGCGCAGTGTCTCGGCGGCGACCTCGAACAGCAGGCGATAGATCACCGCCTTGTTGATATAGGCGATGGCACTGATCGGTTCCGGCAGGGTGAACACCACATGGTAATAGTCCACCGGCAGCAACTCGGTCTGACGGGCTTCGAGCCAGCGCTTGGCGGCATTGGCCTGACACTTCGGGCAATGCCGGTTGCGGCAGGAGTTGTAGGAGATCTCGGTCTGTTCGCAGGCGCTGCAGCACAGCACATGACCGCCCAGTGCCGCGCTGCGGCATTGTTCGATGGCGGACATGACCTTCAACTGGCTCAGGTTCAGGTGACCGTACTGCGCTTGACGCCAGGCAGGCCCGTGGACGCGGAAGATATCCGCGACCTCCAGCGTGGGGCGTGGCACGACCGCACTACTGAGTCGGTAGCACTTCCAGCGGACTGATCACCTCACGCAGCAGGTCGGTGGCGACCTGAACATAGCGTGCGGTCGTGTCCAACTTGCGATGACCCAGCAATACCTGGATCACACGGATGTCCACCTTCTGTTCCAGCAAGTGGGTGGCGAAGCTGTGGCGCAAGGTATGCATCGAAACGCGCTTGTCGATATGCGCCTCATCCGCAGCGGCGTGAATGACGCGATTGAGTTGGCGTGTGCTGAGTGGGTCGATGGGATCCTGACCGGGGAACAGCCACCCACCTTCGCGCATCTTGCCCTGTGCATGGGCATATCGCCACCAATGGCGCAGTCGTTCTAGGAGGACGGGTGAGAGCATGGCAAAACGATCCTTGCTGCCTTTGCCTTGTTCGATACGCAACGCCATGCGCTGGCTATCGATATCACTGACTTTAAGTGCACACACCTCGCTCACGCGCAGTCCCGCACCGTAGGCGACAGACAATGCCGTTTGATGTTTGAGATTGCCGACGGCTGCAAGCAGGCGCGATACCTCGTCCCGACTCAACACCACCGGGAGCTTGTGGGGAACCGGTACCGACTGCATCTTGCGCATCAGTTCGGGGTGGTCGAGCGTGTGCTCGAACAGGAACTTTAAGCCGCTGAGGGTGTTATTGATTGAGACTGCCGATGTGCCGCGATCGATCATATACAACTGATAGAGCCGCAACTCCTCGGCAGTCGCGGTGTCGGGGGATCTCTTCAGGTACGCCGCGAATTGCCGCACTGAGCGGATATAGCTGATCTGTGTCTTGGGGGAGAGCTTGCGCATCCGCATGTCGTCCAGCATGCGTTGACGTAACGGGGAAACGGACGGGGTCGATGAAGTCATGATTCTGCTCCTCTTGGTATGAGGCGGATTGCCTCACTTACCAAGTTAAGGAAACAGAACCGCTGTTTCAATCCCTTCAAGCAAACACTGCTAGATGTTCGGAGCGCCCAATACCGCGAAGCGGTTTAGTCCGTGGCCGATGACCTGCCAGGACGGCTATCGGCCATTGCTGTCATTGAGGATCTGCACGCTCTGCGTCCGTTAAGTACCCCAGAGCGGCCGTAAGAAACACTCCACTGGGGGAAGTTCGCTTTAGCGTACAAACGCCTTGCGACCGGCATAAACTGCTGAATCTCCCAGATACTCCTCAATGCGCATCAACTGATTATATTTCTCTAAGCGCTCCCCACGACACGGCGCACCCGTCTTGAGGTGGCCCGTACCCAAGGCCACTGTGAGATCGGCGATGAAACTGTCCACTGTTTCTCCGCTGCGGTGAGACACCATCGCGCCCCAGTTGGCGCTGTAAGCCAGTTGTACCGCCGCAATTGTCTCGCTGAGTGAGCCGATCTGGTTGAGTTTGATCAGCACCGCATTGGCGATGTCCTCGTCGATGCCGCGCCGGATGCGTTCCACATTGGTGACGAAGATGTCGTCGCCCACCAGTTCGAGCTTGTCACCCAGTTCGCGGTTCAACAATTTCCAGCCGTCCCAGTCATCTTCGGCGAGGCCGTCTTCCAGTACGACGAAAGGGTATTTCTTCGCCCAGTCGGCATACATCGTCACCATCTCGGCGGCGCTCACCTTGCGCTTCTCTGTGCGCAGGTGATACAGGCCGTCCTCGTAGAAGCCGCTGGAGGCAGGATCGAGCGCGATCACCACATCGTCGCCGGGACGGTAGCCTGCGTTTTCGATGGATTTGACGATCAGATCCATGGCATCGACATTGCGTTTCAGCGCCGGTGCGAAGCCGCCCTCGTCGCCCACACCGGTGGTGTAGCCGGCATCCTTGAGCACTTTTTTCAGGGTGTGGTAGATCTCGCTACCCCAACGCAACGCCTCGGCAAAATTGGGCGCGCCCACTGGGGCAATCATGAATTCCTGCAAGTCGGTGCCCTGCCAGTTGGCGTGTACACCGCCGTTGAGGATGTTGAACATCGGCACCGGCAGGCGGTTGGCCGCAGCACCACCGAGGTAGCGGAACAGAGGGAGATTGCTTGCCTCTGCCGCCGCCCGCGCGGTGGCCAAGCTGACGCCGAGGATGGCGTTGGCACCGAGCTTTTCTTTGTGCACAGTGCCATCCAGTTCAATCATGGTTCGATCAATCTCCCCCTGATTGAGCGCGTCCATACCGATGAGCACATCGGCGATTTCGGTGTTGACGTGACCGACTGCTTTTTGCACGCCCTTGCCGCCGTAGCGTTTCTTGTCGCCGTCGCGCAGTTCCAGCGCCTCGTGCACGCCAGTCGAAGCACCTGATGGTACTGCCGCGCGACCGAATGAACCATCTTCAAGAGTGATTTCTACTTCAACAGTGGGATTGCCGCGTGAGTCGAGAATTTCACGGGCGTGGATTTGTTCGATGCAGGTGTACATAGAGCCTCCTTGAGAATTAATTCCTGTTAGTTACACAACGCATCAATGCCAGCGTTCCGAGTCCCATCAGTAATGCAGCCAGCGCAAAACTGAATACCGGGGATACGACCGTCCATAGAACACCTACCATCGTACTCGAAATAAACTTGGCCGCACCGTTGACGGTACCCAACGCACCGTAGCTCATTGCCAGTGTTTCGGATTGCACCATTTCAGCCGCCACTGTAGATTCCAGCGCCTCCTGTACCGCGACATAGAGTCCCGCAACAAAGAAGATTACCGTTAACAGTGCCACGCTATCGACAGCGAACCAGAACGCCAACGCGGTGAGCGCAGCCGTCAGCACGCCCAGCACATAGCCTGCAAGCAGTACCGGCAAGTGACCCAAACGGTCGGCGATTACACCGACCGGATAGGACACGGCAACCTGAACGATGTTGCGCCAGACGTAGAGCAATCCGGCGATCTGTGCTGCGTGTATTACGCCCATCGATGCGGTGAGCAGCGTGGTGGCAGCGAGGATCAGCAGGGAGTGAGAAAAGTCGCCGATACCAAACAAGCCGACTGCGCCGAGGTAGCGTTTGAAGCGTGCGGGCAAGCCGCGCAGGGTGCTGAAGAATTTGAGCGCGGGATTGGGTGAATGCTGCGGGTCTTTAACCAGCGTCAGGAAGGCAATGACCGCCAGCACACCGGGAATGACCGAAAGCCACAGCACGAAGCGAAATGGCCCAACCGTATCTTCCCAATGCCATCCCTGAGCCAAACCTAGCAGAGCTACGCCCAGTAAGGGGCCAAGCACAGCACCGATGGTATCCATCGCCCGGTGAAAGCCAAAAGCGCGTCCGCGTGTCTCTGCACTGACCGCCTGAATTACGATGGCATCGCGCAGCGGGCCGCGCAAGCCTTTGCCGAACCAAGACACGATTCGCCCCAAAAGCAGCAGCGGCCATCCGACTGCCAAGGCGATCAGCACTTGCCCAACCGGTGTCAGTCCGTAGCCGACAAGCACCAACAGCTTGCGATGGCCGAGCTTGTCTGCGATGTAGCCCGACACCATCTTGGTGAAGTTCGCCACAGCATCGGCGATGCCTTCGATGATACCCAGCACGGCGGCCGGAATCCCGAGTACGGCCAGAAAACCGGGCAGGATCACGGTCGTGGTTTCGTAGCAGAAGTCGCCCAGCGCGCTGGTGATGCCCGCACCGACCACGGTGCGGTTGAGCCAGTGTTTCGGTTTTTCCTGTTCGTTATTGGCGGCGGGTTGAGTGACTGGCGATTCGCTTGCATTGCTCATTGCGGCACCTCGAAGGTGGCTATAACGGGATAGTGATCGGATGCCATATCGGTGACGGAATTGTGTATCACCCGATAGGATTTGGCGGTTGCTGCCAATGCCTGCGATGCCAGCAGATAATCGCAGCGCATGACGGCAAACTCGGTGCCCTTGAAGCCAGCCGTGGGCACTGTCGGCACGTTCGAGCCATTGAGCGCATGCCCGACATCCACCCAGCCTGCGGCTTCCAGATGCGCCATCACGCTGCGGTCGGCAGTGCGCAGATTGTCCGCCAGATAACGTGCGCGATGGTGCGCCGCCAACTCATTAAACCCGCCCGGCTCGGGGGCGTGCGGTGACGCGGAGTTGAAGTCGCCGGTCAGCAACGTGAACTTGTCCGGTGCGGCTTGCACCGCGAGGTAGGCCGCTTCGCGGCGGCGCACTTCCGGGCCATTTGGGCACAAGTGGGCGCATATGAAAGTGATCTGTTTGTCGCTGTCGGACAGTGCGACTTTCAGCGTAGCCAGCGCGTGGTGAAAGTGTGCGCCATCGGCCTCGAAGCTTACGGGGCGCAACGGCTCGCGGATGAAGATGGCGACGTTCTGCCCTGTGCGCGGTGCAATGGCAAGAAAGCCGCGCATGCCGATCTGCGCTTCCAGCGCGAATAGCCACGCGCTGCCGTTGTCATCGAAGCCTTTGGCTTCCTGCATCAGGAATACATCGGGCTTGAGTTCGTTGATCAGGCCGATCTGGGCTTGAGCGCGTCTGTCATCGCTGCCATCGCGCCCGGCGAACAGGGTGTTGTAGGTGAGTACGGTGAGCTTCATGGGGCTTTCTCGGCTTGGTGGTGATGGGGGTGGATTCTAGCGCGTCCGACCAAACAGCTAATGCAGAAAATCAGCTTTCCTTATGCGGGTATGGCATATCAATCCCTCCATGACCTTGGTCATGAATTGCGAAGTAGAGTCCCTGTGCGTGGCAATCAAACGCGCACCACCGTCACTGAGCAAGGCGCATAAGCAATCACTTGCCGTGCCACCGAACCTAGCAGCCAGCGCTCGAATAGACTATGGCCGCGATGACCTACCACGATGTGGTCTATACCTCGATCTTCGGCGTAGAGCACGATGCTTTCGGCGGGATGCCCGACCATCACTTCAAAGTGAGCAACCAAATCGCCAACTTGTATTTTCAGCGGCTGCAGCAAGTGGGTGTGGTGACGACGCGATTCTTCGATGATCGCCTTGGTCTCCACTTCCGAGCCAAACTCAGGTGGCCGTGCAACTGCCAGCACATGCAGTTCAGCTCCATACTTTTCTGCTAGGTCTATAGCAAGTTTGAAAGCAAATTTGGCTGAATCCGATCCATCATAAGCAACGAGCAATTTATTAATCATGGTGGCCTCCTTAGTTGTTAGTATCTTTTGCATCGGATGTTATAAATAAATGCCGGGGCAGGAAAAATGCATTGGCAATTAGTGTAGGCACGACCGCGCTACCAATTACCGCAGCAACCAGGGCCGAATACTGCGCTTGATCGATCAACTGGTGCGACAACCCGAAAAGCGCAGAGATGGTGCCGAAAGTGAGGCCAGTGGACATCAGTAGTGTGGTGTACATGCCTTCCTGTTTGGGTGAGCCATAAGCGCGCGTCACCGGATAGACCCCTGCCACCTTTGTCGCCATTTTCATGATCAGAAGGGCGAAAAATGCCAACGGAGCCGCGACCAATGCAGGCAGTGATACCAGCGCACCAGCG
This sequence comes from Sideroxydans sp., assembly GCA_036171075.1. Taxonomy (GTDB): domain Bacteria; phylum Pseudomonadota; class Gammaproteobacteria; order Burkholderiales; family Gallionellaceae; genus Sideroxyarcus. The sequence goes on from JAVHQJ010000157.1 coordinate 6,269, forward strand.
CGGATGAAGTAGAACGGTGTGAGCAGGCCAAAGGTGAGCGTGCGTAATCTGCGTACTAGTGCGTGATCCTTGCCCACCGTGCCCGCCAGCACCATACCGATGAGGTAAGCGGGCAACACCGCTTCGCTATCGGCCCAAGTTGCCAATGCACCCATGCCTAACAGACATGTCAGGAGGAACTTGGCCTCCAGTTCCGAGGGACGTCCACCATAACGCTTAAAGAAGCGCGGCACGATCCACGGCAGAACAAAGAAAACGATCACGCCGACGCCGAGAAAAATCAACGTCCTTTCCGTGAACGGCGCAAAGATCAGACCCAGCGCAACGACAGTCGCGAGGTCGGTAATGAAGCAAGCTGCCAACACCGTCTTGCCGTAGTCGGTGACGTTGAGGCCGAACTCCAGCATCACGGCATACACCACCGCCACCGAGGTGGTGGACATGGCAATGCCGGCCAACCAACTAGCATCCACGCTCCAGCCTAACCCCCAGTAGGCGAGCGCGGCACAGCCGAAGAACGGCGCGGCGAAACTCACCAACCCGATGGCTGTTGCCTGCTTCCACTGTTTGCGAAACACGACCGGGTCAAGTTCCGCACCGGCGAGAAAGGTCAACAGAATCGCCCCGGCTCCAGAAAGAAATTTGATCCAGGTGGCATCACCGGCCAGCAGCGCACTACCCAGCAATGCGCCGATGAAAAGTTGGGCGATAGTGCCGACGACGATCTCCGACAATGCCGTCGCAATCCTGAACCAGATGGATAGCATGGAGGCCAGCAGTGCCAGCCCCAGCCATAATGCCGCTTGTGCCCAGATTTCAGTCATGCCGCACCACCGCTGTTTACCGACGGATCGTCGGCTACCGGATTAACCACCCCGAAACGCGCCGGAATGTGGGCGTAAAAGACACGGAGTTTCTCGCGATGCAGCAATTCCATAAGTTGTTCAGATTCTTTCTCGGTGACAATGAACTCCACCTCCACCGTCAGCGTGCCGGCCAACTCGAAAAAATGATCCTCATTTATGTGGTGGTAGCGACCGAAACCAGCCATGGCACGGAATGCTGAACCGCCGCGTATGCCCAGCTTGTTGGCCTCCCCCAATAGCCATTCCCAAGCCAGATGGCCGTGACAGCGCTGATCCTCGTGCAAGTAGAACCTCAAGAATGAACCTTCCATGCTCCTCTCCTTATCAATAATGTTGTTTATCGGGAATCACACCGCGAACACCGCCGCGCGGGCTTTGCATATCGCCTTGATAGCGGGGAATGAGATGCAGGTGTACGTGGAAGATCGTCTGGCCCGCAACTTCGCCTACGTTGATACCGATGTTGTAACCGGCGGGTGTATGTTGTCCGTCCAGATAGGACTTTGCCTCATCAAGAAGCGACAGTAACGCGACTTTCTCCGCATGCGTGCAAAGGAAGAAATCGGCGATGTGGCGCTTGGGAATGAGCAGCAGGTGACCGGGATTGACCGGGCTGTTGTCCGGGATGGCATAAGCCAGGTCGTTATGGAACAGAATGCCCACAGGGTGACAGAATGGACAGTGTTGTGCGCTGTTGTTCATCATGCGGCTCCTTGTGACTTGAGCAGGTTGACTGTCAGTATTCCCAGTGCTGTCATAACAAGCGATCCGCCGAGATGTACTGCAGTGTGCGCAAGTGCCCAAGCGAACTCGCTTCGGGAAATAAGCGTTACCGCTTCGGCGGAAAAAGTGGAAAAGGTAGTGAGCCCACCCATGAAGCCTGTGATGATGAACAGTCGTGCTTCTGGTGGAAGAGCCGCATGCTGCGAAAAAAAAGCAATTGCCACGCCGACCAGAAAGCCACCCAGTAGATTGGCAGCCAGCGTGCCCAAAGGAAGTGTTGGAAAAAGAGGATTGAGCATTAAACCCAACCACCAGCGCAACCACGCACCGAAAGTTGCGCCGCCGCCAACTGCAAGAAAACTATAGAAGCCCATATCATCTCCGCCCAAGTTGAATGTGCGACAGAGGGGCGGAAAAAATGCCTACCGCCCCGTTGCCGGGTTATCGGTAGGCATCATCAGCCCTAGTGGGCGGTTCGGAGCGAGAGCTTCGGGAGGTATGCCATCTCCTAGACGAAAGGTAACAAGCGGTACTGAAAAAGTAAAGCGCCTAAACGGTTTTGTCGATCCAACTACCAACAGAGGGGCAATGATTTCAACGATTGATTGCCAAGACCAACACACCACCCGCAACCATGGCGATACCAATCCATTCGCGTAGCGATGGTCGTTCGCCGAGGAAAGAAAAGGCAAAGATGGCAACGAGAACCAGACTCAGCTTATCGACTGGTGCAACCTTTGATGCATCGCCGATTTGCAGAGCACGAAAGTAACACACCCATGATGCACCCGTAGCCAAACCGGAGAGGGAAAGAAAGAGCCATGTCTTGGATGACAGTTCAAAGGGGTTGCTCCATTTTCCGGCAAACCAAACAAATGCCGAGAGCACGACGATGATGATTGCTGTTCGGATTAGTGTAGCCAAGTCTGAATCGACACCCCTAATACCAATTTTGGCAAAGATGGCTGTGAGTGCAGCAAAGATCGCCGACATGAGCGCCCAGAAAAACCAACTTGTGGATGTAAACATTGTCTGTGGGCACCTAACGAGTGACATTATTAGGAATTATGAGCGAATAGCTCATATTTGTTAGCATTAATAATTCGTGTTGCCGAATTGCCCTCCGCAAAGGGGCCTTTTGCGAAAGTCTAAAATTGGTCAGTCAGAAACCGTTTGTATCGATTAACAAGTCTATGACCGGTGCCCCCTGCGGTTTCAACCGGTCGATGCAACAAGTTGGTTAAATCGTTCAACCGGTGTTTCATAGTTTAACGTCTTCCTTGGACGCTGATTTAATTTCCTTGCCACGCCATTGAGTTGGGCTTGTGAGTAACCAGATAGATTCATTCCCTTGGGGAAATACTGTCGCAACAGACCATTTGTATTTTCATTGCTCCCACGCTGCCAAGGATTCTGCGGATCACAGAAATAGACCTGTATGTCGGTCGCTAAGGTGAAACGCTTATGGTCGGCCATCTCCGACCCTCGATCCCAGGTCAGCGATTTGTAGAGTTCCTGCGGTAACTTGCGAGCGTTTCTGATGAGTGCGTTGATGACTGTTTCGGTATCTTTGCGCGCGACTTTCATCAGCATCACATAGCGCGTATGTCGTTCAACAAGGGTCACAATCTGGCTATCCAAAGTGCCGCACAACAAGTCGCCTTCCCAGTGTCCGGGCACTGCTCTGTCTTCTACTGTGGCCGGACGCTCACTGATCGATACTGCATCGACAATCCTGCCGCGATTGTCTGTCTCCTGCATATGATGGCGGGAACGACGCATGACTCGTGTTCGCCTCAAATGCTGCACCAACTCTTTCTTAAGCGCCCCACGAGCCTGAATGTAGAGGCTGCGATAGATGGTTTCGTGTGACACCTGGTAGCTCTCGTCGTCCGGGTAAGTATGTTTCAGCCATCCAGCAATCTGCTCCGGCGACCACTGCATCTGGAGCTTCCCTGCCACGATGTGCGCCAATGTTCGGTTCTCCGCCAGTTTACAGGTCTTCGGGCGATGTGCCCGATCCCAGGCAGCTTGGTCGGCTTGATTGGCTCGATAGCCTTCTTGGTCTCCGTTGCGCTTGATCTCGCGATAAATGGTGGAGGGCGCTCGTCCGAGGGATGTGGCAATCGAGTAAATCGATTGACCAGCCGCGACTGCACGCGATATCTCTTCGCGTTCAGCCAAAGTGAGAGCCAATCTTGAACGTCGTCGTTGGGGCGGTCGTATCCCACCACTCTCGGCGAGAATACGCTCGATTGATGAATGGTATCGATCAAATAACTGGGCAATCTGCTGGAGAGAATCGCCAGCCTGCCAGCGATCCCACATCAGTGCCTTTTGAGTTTCTGTGTAATAGATGCGTGGTCTCTGTTTCATCTGCAACACTCCTTCTGCTTACGCAGATTCTAGTGTGTTGCATCGACCGGTTGAAACCGCACCGAGAAAGCGACTGTCGATCATCTTCAAAAGTCTACTTTTGTGTGATCAACGAACATGCATGCGGGAACCTGAAACGGATGACCTCCTCCTTCGAATAACTCTTTCTCTGATACTGGACAGGCATATATATTCTTTCTGGTTGAAGCTGGGAAACTTCTAGTGCAATATCCGGCAGCATGTATTTATTGACACCCTTGTGACTTAAATGGGTGATTGTTGATTGGCCAGCGACTCAACGAAGGTATTTTTCGCATATGAAAAGACAATTGACTGAATCTGAGAAATCGACCGTCAGGCAACAACAACTCTTGCCCGATGGTTCATTGAGATGCTTTATCTCTGGAGACATCATTTCAGACCAAGATGAAATCGAATTCGACCACATTCACCCGTATTCGAAGGATGGCGATACGAGCACATCCAACATTCGCATTGTTCTAAAAAAACATAACCGTCGGAAATCAGACCAGTCGCTCTATGAGGTCAGGGATAACAGCAGGCTGGAGAGATTGTTTGAGAGCAAAAAGAACAACATTAAGCTTCAAGACATTTTGGAACTAAAAGAAGTCGAGCGAAAGAATACCCATGCAGTCAAGAACGGTGGAAGCATTTCGGTAGAAGATGGACAACTTTCAAGAGAATTCCCCATATTTCAAGATGACATTCTTGGTGTAGCTTACTTCTATGGCCGCATACCTGTTGCTTGGCTCGAAAATGATGACCAAGAAGGATTGCAGCCTCGTGTGATCGACTACAAGCGATTGATCTCTATTCGAGACCATCTAAAGAATCATCCACAACTTGCGCCTTCAATTGCAAGGTTGTTAGACAATCGGCTCAAGCTTTTTGATGGTCAGCATAAGCTCGCGGCGCAAGTATTGAATAATCATAGCGAAGTCGATGTTAAGGTCTATATCTCTCCGGCAGATCAAGATGGTTCAAAGAAACTCTTTGATGCTTTGATGATTACCAACTTGGAGGCACATTCCAAGCTGAAACAGGTACCCTTTTACACCTCAACACTGCTTGATCGCTTGTCGGTTATCTACAAAGAGTTTCTTGAGGAATTCATCTCCACCAAATCGCCAGAAAATCATACAGAAGAAAATTTTGTCAATTTTCTCATCATTCAAAAGCAATTCACAAAATCCGCGGCTAAAGAAATGCTTCGGAGTGCAATCAAGAACTCAGCACTCGATGGTTCAAAACTAGATGGGTACGTCGCGGAGGCGTCAAAAGATGCCAGCTACCCCGTAACCATTGACCTGCTGAATAAGACTGTATTTCCGTCAACCCTTTACCTAGAGCCGTCCTCCGCGAAATTTACATCGGAACATGATCACAGAAATGCCGAAGCCCAGAATTTTGCTGACGTTACTGCTCTGCTTGTTCAAGAGGCTTGCCTAGATAATTGGGTTCAGAATGTTAAAGGCAAGACCATTACCAATGAACAGTTGAAGGCAAGAAGAATCTGGCACAAGGGTTCCGTTCTCACTTGGTCACCATATTTAAAGAGCATCTTATTTTTTGCACTCCAAACCATGACCAATGAAGAACGTGAAAAAGTGTTGTATCGGCCTCCCATTACAAAGCATCAACAGGAAATCATTAGCAAATGTCTAAATCGATTATTTAGCCATCCAATGTGGGATGAACCTGAAGGCGAAATAGATAGCCTATTGGTTTCAGCAAGAAAACAGGATGATCTATTTGCTAGGAAGGGGCTGACCGAGAAATATGTAATTTACGGTCAGCAGTGAATTTCTAGGCGTTAAGGACAATGAATTGCTTTCCGCCCATCTCCCAGCTTAAACTTTTCTGGCGCCCGTAGAACTTAGAACTTCGATTTGATTTGATTGCAGACGAAAACTCAAGCGATTGATTAGGCCAAACCTAATTGCAGTCGCATTGAGTTTTGATACCAACTTCGCTTAATAAACCCTTGAAATCCGATTGCCTAAATAATAGGCATTTTAGTCTATACGCTAAAATTGCCTTAAAAAACACCTCAAAACGGGCATCAAAACACGAGATTTTTAGCGTATAGACTAAAATGCCTATTTATTGAGCAGGCTGGAAATTCTGATTTTTAATTTAAAGATACCAATCTAATACAGCTAAATCTCTCTTATCGCTCTATTCCCTTCCCGAACTGAGAATCTGTTCAGGCAGTTTTTCACTTCGACTTCAACACTAGCAGGTCGACTTCCATACACATTAGACTTCAGCCAAGCAACCTCAGACTTTATTGGATCATCACCATTCACAGTGATATGCCAGCACTTCTTATCTGCATCCCATCGATAGCCACGAGTCTTAAGAATGTCTTTTGTTTCGAATGGGGATTTAAGTGCAGAAATCGTATAGCTCTTTTCAGGGAGAGAAGTAAGAATCGATCTCAGAACGATGGCGCCTGTCTTTGGAAGCTTCTGTTGCAATATCTCTAGGAGCGCGAAGCAATCCTCTTCGGCTCGATGGGCTTCATAAAAGAATCCGAACTTATAAGCGATGTACTCTAGCTTGGCGGAACCGAAACCTTCGCCATCCCAGTCGACTTGAGCGTATGAACATCCCCATGGAAATGCTTCAAAGATAGGTAGGCGTTTTTCCAGAAACACTCGATCAAACTTAGAGTTGTGTGCAATGACAATTGAAGCACCATCGAGGATTTTGGCAATCAGCACATCATCAAGATGCTTCCCGCTAACCATATCATCAGTAATCCCATGTACTTCAGTAGATTCAGCAGGTATTGGGAAGCCAGGATCTTCAAGTTGATCAAACACCTCAAGGATACGAAATACTTCTCCCGTATCAGGGTCGTACTCAAAAGTGATCATTCCCAGTTCAATGATGGCGTCGCTATCCTGATTGGTTCCTGTCGTCTCTGTATCAACGATGACGCCTTTCAATAGAGGGCGTCCATCAGGCTCTGAAAACTGGGT